>NZ_KQ969286.1:0-213298 GCF_001578675.1 Gordonia sp. QH-12 | reverse complement strand
TGTCACCTATCCGTGCAGCAGCCCCGAACTGGCCGGCCTGGCTGGGCGTGTACGGCTGCATGACCTTCGACGTCTTCGACTCGAAGAAATGGGAACCGTTCGGCCGGTACCTCGAATACAACAAGGTTCCGCTCGGCTGGTCGCTGCTGATGATCTCGGTGTTCTGCGTGCTGCTGTTCCGCTACCTCGACCTGCGTGAAGCGGATGCGACCGGCGGCTCCGTCGACGGGGGCTCCAGCGACGGCGGCTCGGTCCACGACGGGCCCGTCCCCGCCGCCTGAGCGGTACCCTGGACGGCATGACCGACCAGCCTGCCGACCTGTCCCAGCTCACCGACGAGCAGTGGCGTGAACGCCTCACTCCGCAGGAGTTCCACGTGCTGCGCGAAGCCGGCACCGAGCGGCCCTTCGTCGGTGAGTACACCGACAAGACCGATGTCGGCGTCTACCGTTGCCGCGCCTGCGGCGCCGAACTGTTCCGGAGTACGACGAAGTTCGAGTCGCACTGCGGATGGCCGTCGTTCTTCTCCCCGCTCGCCGGCGACCGGATCATCGAGCGCGTCGACGACTCGCTGGGAATGACGCGGACCGAGGTGCTGTGCGCCAACTGCCACAGCCACCTCGGTCACGTCTTCGCCGGCGAGGGCTACGACACCCCGACCGATCTGCGCTATTGCATCAACTCCATCAGCCTCACCTTCGAGGCCGAGTGAACCCTGCCCGGCGCGCGGGCCCGATCAGGGCAGCGAGCGGGCCAGCTTGGCGGCGTCCACGCGCGGTCCGGTGAAGAACGGGATCTCCACGCGCACGTGGCGGCGCGCCTCGGTGGCGCGCAGGTCGCGCATCAGGTCGACGATCCGATGCAGTTCCGGCGCCTCGAAGGCCAGGATCCACTCGTAGTCGCCGAGCGCGAACGCCGGGACCGTGTTGGCCCGCACGTCCTTGTAGTCGCGCGCCTCCTTGCCGTGATCGGCGAGCATCTTGCGCCGGTCGGCGTCGGGCAGCAGGTACCAGTCGTACGACCGCACGAAGGGGTACACGCAGATGTACGCACCGGGCTCCTCGCCCGCGAGGAACGCCGGGATGTGGCTCTTGTTGAACTCCGCCGGACGGTGCAGCGCCGAGCCGCTCCAGAACGGGTCGGACGCCCGGCCCAGGACGGTGCTCCGGCGGAAGGTCGAGTAGGCGTCCTGCAACTGCTCGATGGTCTCCGCGTGCCACCAGAACATGAAGTCGGCGTCGCCGCGCATACCGGCGATGTCGTAGATGCCGCGCACCACCACGCCCTTGTCGGCGACCTCGGCGAGGAAACGCTCGAGATCGGCGGCCACCTCGTCACGGTCCGCCGGCAGCTCGCCCGCCCGGACCTTGAAGACCGAGAACATCAGGTATCGGATGGTTGCATTCAGTTCGGCGTAATCCAGGCGACTCATGCCTCCATCGTGCCACCGGCCCGACTCGGGCGGAACGTCAGGTCCGCAGGTCGGCGGTGATTTCTCCCACGGCCGCCTCCGCGGTGCCGATGCAGGCGGGCACTCCGACTCCGGCGTAACCGGACCCGGCGACCCCGATCCGGGAGGGCAGTCCGGCCACCGCCTCGCGGACTCGGGCGAGATGCCCCGGTGCGTAGTGCGGCAGTCCGTGCGGCCAGCGCTGCACCACCGCGTCGGCGACCTGGGGCGCGGGCAGTCCGGCGGCGGCGAAGACCGTGCCGAGGTCGGCGACCGCGGCGTCGACGAGTTCGGTGTCGCTCGCCGTCACCGGGTCGCCGAGCCGTCCGAACGAGGTCCGCAGCGTCCGCACGTCACCGTGTCGCAGATGCGGCCACTTCTGGCTGCTCAGCGTGATCGCCTTCAGCCGGAGGCCGGCGTCGGTCGCGACCAGCACACCGGAATGCTCGGGCAGCGGGGTCGCGGCGGGCACCGCGAGAGCCACGACGGCCGAGCCCGCGGGTGCGACCTCGCCGAACACCGCGGCCGCGGCCGGAGCCGCCTCCGACAGGAGGCGGGCGGCCGTCCAGATCGGAACGGCGACGATCACCGCGTCGTACTCCACCGCCCGGGGCTCACCCGAACCGGCGACCAGCACCGCGGCGCCGTCGGCGATCGGCCGCAGCCCGACCACCTCGGTACCGAGTCTCAGATCGGCGCCCGCGGCCTCGACGAGCGCGGACACCAGTTCCCGATATCCGCCGGCGAGCGCGCCGAACACCGGGCCCGTTCCCCCAGCGCCGGCGTCGAGCACGGTCCGAACGGCGGCGCTCAGCGACGCAGCGCCCGCGTCGAGAGCGCGAGCCAGTGCGGGCACGGCTTCGCGCAGTCCGAGCTGGTCGGCAAGCGCCGAGTACACGCCGCCGAGCATCGGGTCCACCCCGCGCGCCACCACCGACCGTCCGTACCGCTCACCCACCAGCTCCCCCACCGACGGATCGGCTCCGGGAGTCCACTCCAGCGGAGTCCGCTCCTCGGCCGCCATCCTCTCCAGGTCGTCGGCGGCCGCGAGATCCGCGAACGGTGCCGGACCCGCCGGGATGCCCATCAGAGCCGGGGCCGGGAGGTCGTGCAGCGCTCCCCCGGACCAGATCGCCGGCCGCATCGGTCCCGGGGCCACCACGCGGTCGGCCAGACCCAGTTCGGTCACCAGCGCCAGGGCTTCGGGACGGCGCACGATGAACGCCTCGGCGCCGACGTCCACCGCGGTACCGCCGACGGTGCGGGTGCACAGCAGGCCGCCCGGCCGGTCAGCCGCGTCGTAGACGTCGATCCGCGCCTGTGCTCCGAGCTCGCGCCGCAGGCGGTGGGCGGCGGTCAGACCGGATACACCGGCCCCGATCACCGCGACCCGGTTCCGGTCCCCCGACCGCCCGCCGGTCACAGCGAGTGAATGAGCTCGACCGCGCGCGTCACCACGCCGGCGTCGGTGTTCGGCAGGACGCCGTGCCCGAGATTGAAGATGTGTCCCGGGGCACCCGCGTCGACGGCTCGCCGTCCGGCCGCCACCACTCGATCGATCTCGCGCTCGAGGACCGCGTCGTCGCCGGCCAGCAGAACCGTCGGATCGAGGTTGCCCTGGACCGCGACGCGGTGCCCGACGCGGGCCGCGGCCTCGTCGAGCGGGATGCGCCAGTCGACGCCGATGACGTCGGCGCCCACGTCGGTCATCGAGCCGAGGATCTCTCCGGTGCCGACACCGAAGTGGATGCGCGGCACCCCGTACTCGGCGACCTCCGCCATCACTCGAGACGAGTGCGGCGCCACGAACTCCTCGTACGCTGCCTTCGACAGCGTTCCCGCCCAGGAGTCGAACAGTTGAACGGCGTCGACGCCGGCGTCGAGCTGGGCGCGCAGGAAGGCGATGGTGATGTCGGTGAGCCGCCCCATCAGCGAATGCCACAGCTCCGGCTCAGCCAACATCATCGCCTTGGTGTGCTCGTAGGTGCGGCTGGGTCCGCCCTCGATCAGATACGAGGCGAGGGTGAACGGTGCACCCGCGAAGCCGATCAGGGACTTCTCGTCGGCCAGTTCACCGAGGATCATGCCGATGGCCGCGGTCACGGCGCCGACCGAAGCGGGGTCCAGGCGTGGGATCGACGCCACATCACGCGCGGTCCGGATCGGCGAGGCGATGACCGGGCCCGTCCCGGCCACGATGTCCAGGTCGATCCCCGCAGCGCGCAGCGGGACCACGATGTCGGAGAACAGGATCGCCGCGTCGGTGTCGTGCCTGCGCACCGGCTGCATGGTGATCTCGGCCACCAGTTCCGGGTCGAAGCAGGATTCGAGCATCCCGCGCCCGGCACGGATCTCGCGATACTCCGGCAGTGAACGCCCCGCCTGGCGCATGAACCACACGGGTCGGCGAGAAGGGGTGCCGCCCGTGGCGGCGGCGATCAACGGCATCCGGCCCGGCGAACGTCGGCCTCGAATCGAAGTCATACGGACAACTCTGCCATCATTGCCCGCGCCCGCCACCATCCGCGCACCGCCCGCGGCCTCCCTGTGCTCCGTCCGGGTGATATGCCGCACCCGTACCGGCGCCGGCGCGTGAGGCCGCTCACTTATCGTCGTTTCAGCTTGCGGCGCGCCTCCGCCAACTGGCAGGAGCGGGGGCCTAACCTGACGCCGTGACCACTTCTGGAGCCCCGAGCGAGCCCGCCGAATTCCGTGATGCGGTGGCTTCGCTCCACGACGCCGCCGTGCGCCGCGAGATCGAGATCGGCTCGATCCGCCCGCCGCAGCGCCTGGCGCCGTACAGCTACGCCCTCGGCGTCGAGGTCAGCCCGCCCGAGTCCGGCGATCCCGCGCTGGTCGCCGACGATTCCTCCGGCAGTGCCTTCGGCAGACTCGTCTTGCTGTACGACCCCGCAGGCCAGGAGGCGTGGAACGGAACCTTCCGGCTCGTCGCCTTCATTCAGGCCGAGGTGGAGGCCGCCCTCGCAGCCGATCCGCTGCTGCCGCAGGTGGCGTGGACGTGGCTGTCGGAGGCGCTCGGCGTCCCCGACGGCGCCACCGAATCCGATCCCCCGCTCGGGTCCGACGTACCGATGGTTCGGGCTCTCGGCGGCACGGTCACCGCCACCACGTCTGTGCGATACGGCGACATCGCCGGCCCCCCGCAGGCGCACCAGCTCGAACTCCGCGCGTCGTGGACGGCCACCAGTCCCCGGCTCGCCGCGCATCTCGAGGCGTTCTGCGAGGTCCTCGCCTCGGCCGCGGGGCTGCCGCCGGCCGGGGTGACCGCGCTCGGCCCGGTCCAGTCCTCGTGACCGAAGCCTCGACCGGTTCGACCGGCGAACAGCCGCGGGTGGAACCGCGGGCCCAGCCCGAGCCAGCCGTCGCGCCCGACGTCACGCCACTCACTTCGCCGCGCGAGGGAGTCCCGCCGGTGCTCGCCACCGGGGACGAGTTCGCCGAAGCCGCACGCCGGCTGCGCGACGGCTCGGGCCCCATCGCGGTCGACACCGAGCGCGCCAGCGGCTACCGCTATTCGCAGCGCGCTTATCTGATCCAGCTCAGACGCGCCGGATCGGGCAGCTTTCTGATCGATCCGATCGCGCACCCGGATGCACTGGAGCCGATCATCGACGCCCTCGACGGGCCCGAGTGGATCCTGCACGCCGCCGACCAGGACCTGCCCTGCCTGCGCGAGCTCGGCTTCCGGACCGAGTCGTTGTTCGACACGGAGCTGGCGGGCCGGCTCCTCGACTTCCCGAAGGTCAATCTTGCGGCGATGGTCGCCGAATTCCTGCACCTCGGTCTCGCGAAAGGTCACGGCGCGGCCGACTGGTCGCGCCGACCGCTGCCGGCGGACTGGCTCAATTACGCGGCCCTGGACGTCGAGGTCCTCATCGAACTGCGCAACGCCGTCGCCGGCGCGCTGGACGAACGCGGCCGCGGCGAATGGGCGGCTCAGGAGTTCGCCCACGTTCTCCGGCGGCCGCCCGCGCCGCCGCGCACCGACCGCTGGCGGCGGACGTCGAACATCCACAACCTGCGCACTCAGCGCCAACTCGCGGTGGTGCGCGAGCTCTGGACGGCGCGGGAGGAGATCGCGCAGCGCCGGGACATCGCGCCGGGCCGGGTGCTTCCCGACTCGGCCATCGTCACCGCGGCCACGGCGAATCCGACCGATACCGCGGCCCTGGCCAGCCTCCCGGTGTTCGGCGGACCGCGCCAGCGGCGTCAGGCCGACCGCTGGATGCGCGCCATCCGGAAGGCCCAGCAACTGCCCGAGTCGGACCTGCCTGCCAAGAAGACTCCGCAGGTGGGACCGCCTCCCTACAACCGGTGGGAGCAGCGCAATCCGGAGGCCGCGGCCCGCGCCGGCGCCGTGCGTCCGGTGGTCCGGGCGATCGCCGAGGAGGTCGGCGTTCCGCAGGAGAACCTGATCTCCCCCGACCTGCTGCGCAACCTCTGCTGGGAGGGTCTGGGCCCGAGCGCCGGCGCCGACGAGTGGCTCGCCGAGCGCGGTGCCCGACCGTGGCAGCGGGCCCTGGTGGCCGCACCGATCGACGCGGCCCTGGACGCGATCCGGCCCTGAGCCGGCTCTGCGTCTACCCGCTCGCGGTGGTGACGGGCGCGTTCAGTTCCACCGGCTCCTCTGGCCCCACCAGGGACACGTACCCGGATCCGGTCGCGATCGAGTCGGCGATCACCGAGTCGGCGATCCCTGCGGGAGTGAGCCCGCAGTCGGCGAGGATCGCCTCGCGCGAAGCGTGTGCGATGAACTCCTGAGGCACTCCCCGACGATGGACGGGAACGTCGACGCCCGCCTGCTCCAGCGCCGACTCCACCGCGCTTCCGACACCGCCGCGCACGCCGCCGTCCTCGATGGTCACCACCGAGGTGTGCGTGCGGGCCAGGTCGGCGATCGATGCGGGGACGGGCAGCGCCCAGCGCGGGTCGACCACGGTGGCGGGAATACCGCGGGCGGCCAGGAGTTCCGCCGCCCCGATGCCGATCTCCGCCATTCCGCCGACGGCGACGATGAGGACCCCGCCCGGCTCGGCGGCCTCCACGAGAACGTCGACGCCGTCGCCGAGCCGCCGTACCGCCGGAATGTCGTCGGGCACGCGGCCCTTGCCGAAGCGCACCGCCGAGGGACCGTCGCCGATATCGAGGGCCTCGGCGAGTTCCTCGCGCAGCCGGACGGCGTCGCGCGGAGCTGCCACGCGCATCCCCGGAACGATCGCCAGCAGCGACAGGTCCCACATCCCGTGGTGGCTCGGTCCGTCCGGACCGGTGATGCCGGACCTGTCGAGCACCACCGTGACCGGCAGATTGAGCAGCGCGACGTCCATCAGCAGTTGATCGAAGGCACGGTTCAGAAAGGTCGAGTAGATGGCGAGGACCGGATGCATGCCGCCGAGCGCCAACCCGGCCGCCGACGTCATGCCGTGCTGTTCGGCGATCCCGACGTCGAACATCCGCTCCGGGTACCGCTCACCGAACGCGGCGAGCCCGGTGGGACCGGGCATCGCGGCGGTGATCGCCACCACCTCGGGTCGGCGGGCGGCCTCGCGCACGAGCGTCTCCGAGAACACCGAGGTCCAGTCGACCGGCGATTCGGCGAGCGCCCGGCCGGTGAGCGGGTCGATCTTTCCGGTGGAGTGCATCTGCTCGGCCTCGTCGTTCTCGGCCGGGGCGTAGCCGTTTCCCTTCCGGGTCACGGCGTGAACGATCACCGGACCGCCGAAGGCCTTGGCCCGCCGCAGCGCGGCCTCCATCTCGGCCAGGTCGTGCCCGTCGACCGGGCCGACGTACTTGATCCCGAGGTCGGCGAACATCGCCTGCGGCGAGACCAGGTCCTTGACCCCGCTCTTCATCCCGTGCAGCACCGCGTACGCGGCGTCGCCGACCATCGGGACGCTCTTGAGGGTGCGCCGGCCCGTCTCCAGGAAGCGCTCGTAACCGGGCTGCAGCCGCAGCGCCGAGAGATTGCGTGCCAATCCGCCGATCGTGGGCGCGTACGACCGCCCGTTGTCGTTGACGACGATCACCACCGAGCGGTCGCTGTCGGCGATGTTGTTCAGCGCCTCCCAGCACATGCCGCCCGTGAGCGCGCCGTCACCGACCACCGCGACCACGGTGCGGTCCTCGCCGCGCAGGGCGAAGGCCTTGCTGAGACCGTCGGCGTTCGACAGCGCCGCCGAGGCGTGCGAGGACTCGATCCAGTCGTGCGGGCTCTCGGTGCGGTCCTGGTACCCGGTGAGCCCGCCCTGCTCCCGCAGGGTGTCGAATCGATCCTTGCGCCCGGTGACGATCTTGTGGACGTAGCACTGGTGCCCGGTGTCGAACAGGATCGGGTCGGTCGGCGAGTCGAAGACCCGGTGGATCGCGAGGGTCAGTTCCACCACGCCGAGGTTGGGGCCCAGGTGTCCCCCGGTGGCCGCGACCTTCTGAATCAGGAACTGCCGGATGTCGTCGGCCAGCTCCGCCAGTTCCTCTGGCGAGCACGCACGTACGTCTGCCGGTGAGTCCACCCGATCCAGCACGCCCATCCGTAGTCCTCCTTCGCAGCCGCGACCGCCCGAGCGGCGTCGCATCAGACCCAGTCTACGGACTCGGGGTCTGAGCCCGGGATCACAGGACGCCGCAGGGTCACCGAGCCCCTCACCGCGTGAGAACGGCGACCGCCTCGATGTGATGGGTCAGCGGGAAGGCGTCGAAGGCCCGCCAGCCGCGCACCCGGTATCCGTGGACCGCGTACCGGCCCAGGTCGCGCGCGAAGGAGGCCGCGTCGCATCCCACGTGCACCACCGCCTCCGGACCCGCGGCGGCGACGCCGTCCACCACCGAGAGTCCGGCCCCGGCACGCGGCGGGTCGCTGACCACCACCTGCGGTGACCGCAGGCCGGCGAGGGTCTCGGCGACGCCGCCCCGATGAGTGGTCACCGGATCGGCGCCGAAGACCGCATCTGCGGCGGCGAGCGCGCTCGGATCGGTGTCGACCAGGTCGACGGATGCGACGTCGAGTCCGCGGCTCGGCCCAGCGTCGATCAGCGCCGCGCTGAAGACGCCCGCCCCGCCGTACAGGTCCCACGCGTGAACCGTCCCCGCGACGCCCGCCTCGGCGAGCAGATCGACCACGGCGGCCGAGTACACCTCGGGAGCGTTGCGATGTGCCTGCCAGAAGCCGGTCACCGGTATCCGCCAACTCCGGTCGCCGACGCGGTGGGTCACCGAACCGTCACCGACCAGCATGCGCAGCTCTCGGTGCGCACTGCGGGCCCCGCGCGATCGCTGGGCCCGGCGTCGGGCGGCGTCGCCGCGACGGCGTCCGCGCACATCGCCTTCCCGGGGCGCGGCGAGCTCACCCGCATGCCGCACGCCGTCGGTGCCCGCCATCAGCACGATCTCCGTCCCCGGCCGGGCACCGAGGCCGTCCACCTGCTCGAGCAGTCCCGCGACGGGTGCGACGCACGGCTCGGTGACGATCTCGGCCGACCGGCGTCCACGCAGGCCCGCCCGCCCGTCTCGGCCCACCGCGAGCCGCGTCCGGATCCGCCAGCCGGTGGACGCTCCGCCGAGCGGCTCCACGTCCGGGGGCGGCAGTTCGTCGAGGTCGAATCGGCCGATCCGGCGGAGGACGTCGGCGAGGGCGTCCGCGCCCAGCCTCCTCGCGTACGCCGGCTCGACGAAGGCGAGATCGCAGCAGCCGGCGCCGGCCGCCGCGGCCGGACAGCGAGGGACCACGCGATGCTCGGACGGGGTGAGGACTTCCTCCACCGCCGCCTTGGCGTAGCTGCTGCGCGAGTCGTCGGTGATCCGGGCGCGTACCCGCTCGCCGGGCAGGGCGCCGTCGACGAAGACCACGCGACCGTCCGACCGCGCGATGCCGGCGCCGCCGTTGGCGTACGCGGTGACCTCGAGGGTGAGCGGGCCGCCGGGGCGGCTCATCGGGTTCCGCCGTCCGAGGGGGAACCGGATCCGGGCCGCGGTTGCTCGTTGGCCGAGAACCCCCGGCGGGCGTCGCCGGGTGCGTGGTAATTGTGCTCCGCCCGCCGGGCCCGGTTCTCCGAGGAGTTCAGCTGCCACGGAACGGAGGTCACCATCACCCCGGGCTCGAACAGCAGGCGGCTCTTGAGGCGCAGTGCGGACTGGTTGTGCAGGATCTGCTCCCACCAGTGTCCGACCACGTATTCGGGGATGAAGACGGTGATGACGTCGCGCGGCGACTCGCGTCGCACGCGCCGCACGTAGTTGATGATCGGACGCGTGATCTCGCGGTAGGGCGACGCCAGCACCTTGAGCGGCACCGTGATGTCGCTCTCCTCCCACTCGCTGACGAGAGTGCGAGTGTCACGGTCGTCGACGTTGACGGTCACCGCCTCGATGGTGTCGGGGCGCGTCGCCCGGGCGTAGCGCAGCGCGCGCCGCGTCGGCAGGTGCAGCGTGGACACCAGGATCACGGCGTGGCTGCGGCTCGGCAGCACCTCGTCGGACTGGTCGGTGGCCTCGAGCTCCTCGACGATCCCCGAGTAGTGGCGGTGAATCAGCTTCATCAGGCAGAACAGCACCACCATCGCCAGAATCGCCATCCACGCGCCGGCGGTGAACTTGGTCAGCAGCACCACCACCAGCACCGTCCCGGTCATCACCATGCCGATCGCGTTGATGACGCGCGAGCGCCGCATCCGCGAGCGCGCATCGGGATCGCTCTCGGTCTTGAGGTGGCGGGTCCAGTGCCGGACCATGCCGGTCTGACTGAGGGTGAAGGAGACGAAGACGCCGACGATGTACAGCTGGATCAGCGACGTGACCTCGGCCCCGAAGGCGACGACGAAGGCGATCGCGGCCAGTGCCAGGAAGACGATGCCGTTCGAGAACGCCAGGCGGTCGCCGCGGGTGTGCAGCTGACGCGGGAGGTACCGGTCCTGCGCGAGCACCGAGCCGAGCACCGGGAAACCGTTGAACGCGGTGTTGGCCGCGAGCAACAGGATCAGGGCGGTGACGACGGCGATGAAGTAGAAGCCCGGCGGGAAACCACGGAAGACGGCCTCGGCGAGTTGCGCGAGGATCGACTTCTGCTGGTAGCCGTCGGGCAGACCGCTCAGATCCTTCGCCGGATCGAGGACGTACTTCGCGCCGATCTTCTGAGCGAGCATCACGATGCCCAGCAGCAGTGCGATCGAGAAGGAGCCGAGCAGCAGCAGGGTGGTCGCGGCGTTCCTCGACTTCGGCTTCCGGAACGCGGGCACACCGTTGCTGATCGCCTCCACACCGGTCAGCGCGGCGCAGCCGGACGAGAACGACCGCGCGACGAGGAAGGCCATCGCCAGCCCCATCAGGTGCGGTTGTTCGGCGACGATCCCGAATCCCGAGGTCTCGGCCTCGACGGTGTCGCCGAGGATGAAGATCTTCACCGCTCCCCACCCGAGCATCAACAGCACGCCGACGATGAACGCATACGTCGGAATCGCGAGGACCGCACCGGATTCCTTGATACCGCGCAGGTTCACCGCGGCCAGCAGCGCGATGCCGAGGACGCAGAACCACACCTTGTGCTCGTGCACCAGCGGTACCGCCGAACCGATGTTCTCCGCGGCCGAAGTCACCGACACGGCGACGGTCAGCACATAGTCCACCAGGAGGGCGGACGCGACCGTCAGACCGGCGTTGGAGCCCAGGTTGACGGTGGCCACCTCGTAGTCGCCGCCGCCCGAAGGATAGGCGTGGACATTCTGCCGGTAGCTGGCGACCACCACCACCATGACGGCCGCCACGGCCACCGCCACCCACGGAGCGAGGGTGTACGCGCTGATACCGGCGATCGACAGGACCAGGAAGATCTCCTGCGGGGCGTAGGCCACCGACGACATCGCGTCAGAGGCGAACACCGGCAGCGCGATCCGTTTCGGCAGCAGCGTGTGACCGAGCCGATCACTGCGAAACGGACGCCCGAGGACCAGCCTCTTGGTGGCTACCGACACCTTTGACATCGTGGACACTCCGCAACATTAAGGCCCGAGGTCGCCCTCGCAACACCAGGGTGCGGATTCAATCGCGGCACAGTAACCTCGATCACCGTGCGCGTAATCATCATGGGTTGCGGCCGAGTGGGATCCGCCCTGGCAGGGGCGATGTCCGGACTCGGCCACGACGTCGTCGTCATCGACCGAGACGAGACGGCCTTCCGTCGTCTCGGCGAGGACTTCCGGGGCCGGAGAGTCTGCGGCGTCGGATTCGACCGGGACGTCCTCAAGGACGCAGGCATCGAGGACTGCGACGCCTTCGCCGCGGTGTCCTCGGGCGACAACTCCAACATCATCGCCGCGCGGGTCGCGCGGGAGACCTTCGACGTCGACCGCGTCGTCGCCCGCATCTACGATGCGAAGCGCGCGGCGGTGTACGAGCGTCTCGGCATCCCGACGGTCGCGACCGTCCCGTGGACCACCCAGCGATTCGTCGCCGCCCTCGGCGAGACCTCCAGCACGCCGGTCTGGACCGATCCGTCGGGCTCGGTGGTGATGGCCGTTCTGGACTTCCACGAATCGTGGGTCGGCACCGACGCGGGCAAGTTCCAGGAACTGACCGGTGCGCGGGTCGCGTTCCTGTCGCGGATGGGCAACACCGTGCTGCCCGATCCGCGGACCGTGATTCAGGACGACGACGTGCTCTACGTCGCGACCCTCGCCTCCAATGTCGACAACGCGCGCGCCGTCGCCGGCGCCGAGATGCCCCGGGAGTAACTGTGAAAGTCGCCATCGCCGGAGCCGGGGCCGTCGGCCGGGCCATCGCCCGCGAACTGCTCGTGAACGATCACGACGTGACGCTGTTCGAACGGAACCGCACGCACATCGATCCGGTCGCGGTACCCGGGGCCGACTGGGTGCACGCCGACGCGTGCGAACTGTCGGACCTGGAGCTGGCGCAGCTGCAGACGTACGACGTGATGATCGCGGCCACGGGAGATGACAAGGCGAATCTGGTGGTGAGCCTGCTCGCGACGACGGAGTTCGCCGTGAACCGGGTGGTCGCCCGCGTCAACGATCCGCGCAATGAGTGGCTCTTCAATGAGGACTGGGGCGTCGACGTCGCCGTCTCCACACCGCGGATGCTGGCCTCGCTGGTCGAAGAGGCGGTGACCGTCGGCGATCTGGTGCGAGTGATGACCTTCCGCCAGGGCCAGGCCAACCTCGTCGAGCTGACCCTGCCGAACGACACCCCGCTCGCGGGGAAGGCGGTGCGCCGCCTGCAGCTCCCGCACGACGTCGCGCTGGTGGCGATCATCCGCGGCCGGCGAGTGATCGTGCCCGAGTCGGACGACTCTCTCGAGGGCGGCGACGAGCTGGTGTTCATCGCACCGGAGGAAGCCGAAGAAGAGCTCCACCGGACGATCAAGTCACCCATTTAACTCCTACACGCTGTAGTAGCGGTAGGGACTTTCGTCCCCGGCTCGAAGGCCGAAAATACCTGTTTCCGCAGGTCATGAGAGGTCCGACACATTAATTGGAGTCCCGGGTTCCAATTATGTTCTGATCGATTCATGCAGCTGACACGGTTCACCGACATCGGCCTGCGGGTCGTCATGGCGCTGACCGCCGACCCGGATGCCAGCCACACCTCCAAGCAGATCGCGGCCGATCTGCAGCTGAGCTACACGCACGTGGCCAAGGTGGTCAGTCGACTGGCCGAACTCGGCGTGGTGCACTCGCGCCGCGGCCGCTCCGGCGGCCTGGGCATCACCGAGCTCGGCAGGCGAGCAGGCGTCGGCTGGCTCGCCCGTCATCTCGAGGGCGATGCCGAAGTCGTCGACTGCGAAGGCCCCGCACCGTGTCCCCTGCGCAACGCCTGCCGTCTGCGCCGCGCACTCGCGACCGCCCAGGAGGCGTTCTACACCAGCCTCGATCGGCTCAGCGTCGAAGACCTGATCGCCGATCCGACCGGAGCCCAGCTGCTGACGCTGCTGCCGACTCTCCGGTCCACCGATACCCCGCCGACCACGACCACCGTGGATGCGGCGGCTCCCGATTCAATCGCAGCGAAGTGAGGATAAATCGATGATCTCGTCGGATACGAAACTGGTGCTCGAAGCCACTGTCCCCGTCGTCGAAGCCGCGTTGCCGGAGATCACGCCGCGGTTCTACGACCGGATGTTCACCGCGCGGCCCGAACTGCTCCGCGATCTGTTCAATCGGACCAACCAGGCCACCGGCGGTCAGCCGCAGGTGCTGGCGGGTGCGGTCGCGGCCTTCGCCCGACTGCAGCTCGAGCCCGATGCCGGCCGGATGCGCTTCATCATCGACCGGATCGCCCATAAGCACGCCTCCCTCGGCATCGTCGCCGACCAGTACCCGATCGTCCACGAGCACCTGTTCGCCGCGATCGTCGACGTCCTCGGTGAGGCCGTCACCCCGGAGGTCGCGGCCGCATGGGACGAGCTGTACTGGGAGATGGCACACGTCCTGATCGGCCGGGAGACCGAGCTGTACCGGGCTGCCGGCGTCGAACCCGGCGATGTGTGGAAGTCGGCGCGCGTCGTCGAACGCGAGCAGGTGGCCCCCGACGCCGTGGCCTTCACGCTCGAGAGCCTCGACGGCGAGCCGCTCGGCGCATTCGTCCCCGGTCAGTACATCTCGGTCCAGGCGACGATGGACGACGGCGCGCGGCAGATCCGGCAGTACAGCCTCACCGGGTCGACCTCCGATCCCGCGTGGCACATCAGCGTCAAGCTCGACGGCGAGGTGTCCAGCCATCTGCACGAGCACGTCTTCGAGGGCGATCTCATGACCGTGAGCACGCCCTTCGGCGACCTCACCCTCCCCGAGGGAGACGATCCGCTGCTGCTGGCCTCGGCGGGGATCGGCTGCACCCCGGTGATCGGTCTGCTGAACCACCTGGTCTCCACCGGCGACACCCGTCCGGTCACGGTCCTGCACGCCGACCGCTCGCGCAGCAGGCAGCCGCACCGAGGCGACCTCGCACAGCTCGTCGATCGCCTCCCCCAGGCCGAACTGCTGCAGTGGTACGAGCACGGACTGGCGACCGACGAGGCGACGCGGATCGGGTATATGGATCTCGAGGGCGTCGACATCGCACCCGACACCACCGCGCTCCTGTGCGGACCGTCCGGCTTCCTCGGCGCGATCCGCGACGCCCTGCTGGAGCGGGACGTGCCCGAGGACCGCATCCACTACGAGTCCTTCAGCGTGATGAAGTGAGCGTGATCCGATGACCGTGACCCAGGCCCTGGCGACAGCCGGCTCCTTCATCTGGCTCGGCATGGTGTTCGGCATCTCGTTCATCGAGGCGCCGCTCAAGTTCCAGGCCCCCGGGATCACCATCCCGCTCGGCCTGGGTATCGGCCGCCTCGTGTTCCGCGCGCTGAACGCGGTCGAGGCGCTCTGGGCGATCGCACTGATCGTCGCGGTCGCCGTCGGCGACGACTGGTCGACGGGTACGTTGATCGGACTCGGTGTGGCGGCCGCGGCGCTGATCGTTCAGGTGGCGGCGATCAGGCCGGTGCTCTCCAAGCGCACCGATCTGGTCCTGGCCCACCCGGAGTCGGTTCCCGAACACCGCAGCACGGCGCACTACTGGTATGTCGGATTCGATCTGATCAAGGTCGCGGCGCTGATCACGCTCGGGACCTCGCTGCTGCTGAGCATCTGAAGTACTGCACGACGCGACGCCGGTCTCCACGGAGGCCGGCGTCGTCATGCTCACTCGGTCATGCGCTCACTCGGTCAGGCGCTCACTCGTCGGTGGCGTGCAGTTCGTAATAGGGGTTGTAGATCACCTTCATGCCGTCCGAGTTCGCCACCCGGCCGCGGATCGTCACCCGTCGACCGGGTTCGATGCCCGGGATCCGGTTCCGGCCCATCCACTTGAGGATCACCGTGTCGGTGCCGTCGAAGAACTCCGCGACCACACCGGTCTTGGTGTTGCGCGAACACGTCTCGACCGCGCGGAGCTCGCCGACCATCGTCGCCTCGTCGCCGCGGGCGCAGTCGACCGCGCGCTGCGCACCATGTGCCTGGCACTCGCGCTGGATGCGACCCTCTTCGATCTCGTCGAGATCTTCGGTCAGCATCCGTCCGAGCCGCTTGAGCAGACCCGAATTAGCCATCCCATCCTCCGCGGGGTGTCGCAATCGAACTCACTTGCAAACTCACCATACTACCCGTGCATGATCGAAGTATGACCACGCTGATCGTGATGCCGGGCACCGGGTCGGACGCCGATTACGCCGCACGGGTCTTCGGCCCCGCCGCCGCCTCGATTGGCGCTCGACTGGTGTCACTCGAACCAGAATCTGACCTGGTCAACAGCTATTCTACGCGCCTGGACCAGGTCGCCGCCGAAGGCGATGACCTACTCGTCGGCGGCATCTCGATAGGTGCGGCGATCGCCGTCGAATGGGCACTGCGATCACCGCTCGCGCAGCACTGCCGCGGAGTGCTTGCCGCCCTGCCGCCGTGGTCGGGCCCGGCCGCGGACTCACTCGCCGCGCTGTCGGCGCGGCTGACCGCCGACGCGATCGAACGCGACGGTCTGGCGGCCGCGGTGGCGCAGATGGTCCGGACCAGCCCCGCATGGCTCGGGGCGGAGCTGTCACGGTCGTGGCGCTCGCTCGCCGACCGCGGACTGGTCGAGCAGTTGCGTGCCGCGGCCGCGCACGCCGCGCCCGCCGAGAGCGAACTGTCCGCACTGACGGTGCCGCTGGGCGTCGCCGCCGCCCCCGACGACCCGCTGCATCCCGTCGAGGTGGGACGGGCCTGGGCCGCGTATGCACCGCGGGCGGCGGTGCGCGCCGTGCCGCTCACCGAGTTCGGGCCGGCACCGCATCGGCTCGGCGACGCCTGTGCCGCCGCCTGGAGGGACGCGTCAGCGGCGGCGCCGGCGGAAGCGTGACATCGCCGAACCGCGCGACGGCGGCGCGGTGGGTGCCTCCTCCGGCTCCACTGCGGGCGGAGCCGACGTCTCCTCCGCTGTCGCCGACGGCGCATCCGCGTCCGGTTGATCGGAGTAGACGGTGGCCGAGGCGCTCTGCTCCACGGCGCCGCCGGGAATCACCTCCGGCACTCCGGAGTCGTCACCGGACGGCTGTGCGGGCAGCGGCTGCGAGGGGAAGGCTCCGGTCTCGGCGTCCACCCCGGCCTGCTCGGCCGCCTGCTCGGCCAGTTGCTGCTGGGCGGCCGCGACCTGTTCGGCGAGGACCGGCGGCAACACGATCGGCAGCAACTCCCGCGGCGGGCACGGTTCACTGCCTCGACGCACCACCGTCTCGGCGAGGACGGCGCGGGCGAGCTGGGCCAGCTGCACCTCGGACTCCTCGGGGCCGCTCGCGACGCAGCGCACCATCCAGCGAGGACCGTCGACACCGATGAACCGGTGACTGCCGCCGGGCACCCGGGCCACCACTTCGCGGCCCCAGTGACCGTCCTCGATCGAGGTCTGCGCTCCGTCGCTGCGGAGCGACTCGGCCAGTTCGCGCACCACTTCGCGCCACAGTCCCCCGCTGCGCGGGGCGGCGAAGGCGTGCAGTCCGATGCGGCCGACCGGCGTCACGAGGTAGACGGCCTCGGGCTCATGCGTCGCGGACATCTCGACGGTCACCTGCCCGCCCTCCACCACCGGCATCAGCAGGGAGCCCAGATCCAGATGGGAGTTCGCGAGTTCGGCGAGGGGCGTCGCCAGATCCGCGATGTCGTAGGGTCCCGCGGTGTCGCCGATCGAGTACTTGTCGCCCGCGGCGCCGGTCGCACGCTGTGCCATCGTCATCCCTCCGTCAGAATCGCGTGGCCGCCACTGGAGCCGTAGCCTCCGGCGCCGCGCTCGGTGTCGTCGAGTTCATCGACTTCGACCACGTCTGGCAACTCGACACGCTGCACGATCAGCTGGGCGATCCGGTCGCCGCGCGTGATGGTGATCGGAGCCTCCGGATCCAGGTTGATCAGGCACACCTTGATCTCGCCGCGGTAGCCCGCGTCGATCGTTCCCGGCGCGTTGACGATCGACAGTCCCGCGCGCGCCGCCAGACCGGAGCGCGGATGGATCAGTCCGACGGTGCCGTACGGCAGCCCGATCGCGATACCGGTCCCGACGAGCTGACGACGTCCCGGCGCCAGCACGAGGTCGGTGGCGGCGTACAGATCGATGCCCGCATCGCCCGGATGGGCGCGCACGGGAAGCGGGAGGTCGGGATCGAGTCGGCGGATTCGCAACGGCGGATACGTATCGGGCGTCACTGGCGTGGTCACCCCCGCAGACTACTAGGGCGCTACCGCATTAGGCTTGTCCGCGTGACGCAAGCAGCCTCGACACCCGCCCCGCAGCAGGACCGCTACAGCGAGCGCCTCATCGTCCCGTGGTGGTGGTGGCTCGCCGGCCTCGCCATCACCGCGATCTTCGGCTACGAGGTCCAACTCGCCGCCTACCGGGAGCCGTGGAGCGTCGTCGCCTATCCCGTCATCGCGGCCCTCATCGGCTGGGGACTGTATTCGATGGGGCGGACGCCCGTTCGCGTGGACGCGAACGGCTCGCTGCACGCGGGGAAGGCCATGCTGCCCAGCGAGGTGATCGCCCGCGGCGCCACGGTCTCGGCGGCGCAGCGCAGCGCGGCCATGGGCAGGCAGCTGGATCCGGCAGCGTTCGTACTCCATCGCACCTGGGTCAAGACGATGGTGCTCGTGGTGTTGGACGACCCCGACGACCCGACGCCCTACTGGCTCATCTCGACCCGCCATCCCGATCGGGTGCTGGTCGCCCTGGGCATGGGTGACGCGGGCCGCGTCCCCGGTCAGGAACCCGCAGACCGGGAGTCCGGAGATGAGGAGTCCGGAGATGAGGGTCACGGAAAGGACGACGCCGCGCAGGGCTGAGCCCTACGCGGCGCACGGGGGTCGCGATTCACCGACCGCGGTCCGGGATCACCGGAGCCGCGGTCGGTTCGCGGCACAGGGGTGCATCAGGCGCAGTCGACGCAGATCATCTCGTTGCCGTGCTGTTCGGCGAGACGGTTGCGGTGGTACACGAGGAAGCAGCTCGAGCATGTGAACTCGTCGTCCTGCTTCGGGACCACGCGCACCGACAACTCCTCGCCCGACAGGTCCGCGCCCGGCAGTTCGAACGATTCGGCGGTGTCGCCCTCGTCGACATCGACGTCGGCGGACTTCGCTTCATTGCGGCGAGCCTTCAGCTCCTCCAGCGAGTCCTCCGCGATGTCGTCGTCGTTGCTGCGGCGCGGAGCGTCGTAATCGGTTGCCATAGTGTGCCTAACCTGGGTTCTGTAGGTGTGGATGCGGATTGCTGTGGGAGAACACACTTGTGGCCTCGTTCCCCCGGCCCCCACATCGTCGCGCGATGATGTTGGGCGCCCGAATTCTAGGTGCACTTACCCCGGAAGTCAACCACTCGTCGAATGCGCCGGTCAGAGGCACCGAACTCGACTTATGAGGGCGCGCCGGACACCTTCCCGCACCGTCGTCGCGGAGCCCTCTACAGTGGTCGGCGACCCCTGATTCCGGAAGAAGGTGCTAGAGCGTCTTGGTCTCGAAGATCGCCACCGGCTACACCACCGATGTGAAGGGCCGTCCGTTCCGGCGCCGCCACCTGATGCCCGCCCTCATCGTCGTCGCGGTCCTCGCCGTGGCGGCCATCACCGCCTGGTCGGTCGCGCTGACCGGCGGCGGTGACGAGGCGCGCCCCACGGACTGCAACATGCCCGAGGCCGCGTCGCCGTCGGACCGCTCCGGGGCACCGGCGACGCCCCCGCCGAATCTGAAGCCGGTCAGCTCCACCGAGATGCTCAGCGTCGCGCCGGCGGGTCTGTCGACGTTCAAGGTGCGCGTCTTCAACTCCGCCGCGCCCCGCGGTTCGGCGCGTTCGGTGAGCGACGATCTCGTGGCCGAGGGGTTCACCCCCGGCGATCCCGCGTACGCCGACGACACCGTCTACTCCGACCAGAATCTGCATTGCGTCGCTCAGATCCGATTCGGTCAGGCCGGTCAGGCGGGCGCGGCGGCGGTGTGGCTCGCCGCGCCGTGCGCTCAGTTGGTCGACGACGGCCGCACCGGTACCGACGTCGACCTCGCACTGGGCGAGTACTACACGCAGGGACGTCCGACTCAGGATTCGCAGGCCGCACTCGAGGCCCTGCGGTCGGTGGACCCGAAGAACCCGAAGACGGCGATCGATCGATCACTCATCGAAGCGGTGCACAACCAGGCCTGCTAGCGGTCACGGCGCCGCCGCGGTCAGATGGCGGCGTCGGCGACCGCCTGATCGATCACCTGGAACAACAGATCGAGACTGGGTGCGGGCTGCATCTCGGCGGACCAGACCATCGCGGCGCGCAACGGCGGGATGTCGAGGGCCAGATCGATCGCCGCGACCTGCCCGCCGACAACCTCGAATCCGTCACGCGGCAGCAGCCCCACGGCCATGTCCGCGGCGATGAGCGGCAGCGCCGTCTGGAAAGTCGACACCTGCTGGATACGGGCGGGGGTCACGTCGTTCCGTCGCCAGAACTGATCGGTCAGCTCGTCGAGCCCGGGGAATCCCTGAATCGCCGCGGGCACGATCCACGTCTCCGACTCCAGATCACGCAGGCCGGCGACATGCCGACCGCTTGAGACCACCAGGACCAGGGGCAGATCCACCAGGAATCGGACGTGGAGTCCGGGGAATGCGGAGGCCAGGCGGGAGACGTCCGCGGTGGCGACGAATCCGACGTCCGCCCGACCCTCCGCCACCATGCCGAGGACTCCGGCCGGGTCGGGATCGGAGAGTTCGACCGACACGTCCGGAGCGCGGGCCCGTTCGCCGAAACCAACCCGGAGCTGGTGAAAGCGTTCGTCCGGGCGGTCAACCGCGCCGATCTCGTCGCAGCGAAGGATCCCGCAGCGGTGGGCGCCGTGCTGGAGAAGTACGGAAAGCTGCCGCCACAGGTCTTCGCCAAGATGCGTCTCCCCGTCTACACGGACCAGATCAGCACCGACGCTCTCCAGGGCACCGCGGACCTCATGAACCACCTCGGCTTCACCTCGAAGCCCGTCGATACGAAGGAGATGATCTGGCCGTGAGTCAGCTCGTCACCGTGACCGACTCCACCTCGGCCACGACCATGCACCGGCCGATCCGGCGATGGGTGCGGACGATCAACGCATCTGCCGAGTCCCGTCTCGGACGATTCCTCTACGGTGCCGGCGCCGTCGCCCTCGTCTTCGCCGTGTGGCAGGTGCTCTGGTCACTCGGCGTCCTGCCGGCCACCGCACTGCCCTCCGCAGGCCAGATGCTCGGCGCCTTGCTCGACCTGCTCGGATCGGGAGCCTTCTGGGCGTCCGTCTGGTCGACGGTGTCGATCGTGATCCTCGGTCTCGTGGTCATCATCGTCATCGCCGCGCCGCTGTCCATCCTCCTCGGCCTGTCGCGATTCGCCGAGGAATCGACCTGGCTCGTCGTGGGGTTCCTCAAACCCATCCCGCCGGTGGCCCTGATCCCGCTCGGTCTGCTGCTGTGGGGCCCGACGCCGGGAATGAAGATGGTCCTGATCGTGTTCGGCGCGATCTGGCCGCTGCTGACCCAGCTGGTCTACGGCGTCCGTGAGGTGAACGCCACCAGTCTCGACATGGCGCGCAGCTACCACCTCGGTTGGTGGCTCACCACGAGCCGAATCGTCATTCCGTCGATGACGCCGTTCGCGATGACCGGCTTGCGGATCGCGGCCGCCATCGCACTCATCATCTCCATCGTCACCGAGATGATCGGCGGCGCCGCAGGTCTGGGCCAGGACATCGTGGTCGCTCAGTCGGCAGGCGCGATCAAGGAGATGTACGCCCTGATCTTCGCCGCGGGCCTGCTCGGGCTCCTGGTCAACACCGTGTTCAAGGCAGCCGAGAAGCCGCTGCTGTTCTGGCACCCGAGTCACCGAGAGGAGGCGAAGTGATGAAGACCGGTCGTCTCTGGCGGGCGATCCTCCTTCGCGCCTGGCTTCCCGCCGCATTGGTTCTGACCTGGTGGTTCGCCTCGGCGACGAGTGAATCGCTGTACTTTCCCTCCCTGAAGACCATCCTCACCACGATGTGGGACGACCTGATCGTCCACGGCATGCGGACCGACGTGGTCCCCAGCGTGGAGAAGTTCCTCATCGGATTCCTCATCGCCGGCGCACTGGGGATAGTCTTCGGACTGCTGATCGGGCTGTCGCCGGTCCTGCGTGCCGCGTGCGAGCCGATCATCCAGTTCCTGCGCTCGCTGCCGCCTCCCGTTCTGCTGCCGATCGGCCTGCTGGTCTTCGGCATCGGTCCGGCGATGAACATCTCGATCATCGTCGTGGGTGCGGTCTGGCCGACCCTGCTCAACACCATCGACGGAGTTCGATCCCTCGACCCGCTCGTCAAGGACATGTCGCGGTCGTACCGACTGACGCTCCCGCAATACATCCGGTACGTTCTGCTCCCGCATGCCGGCCCCGCCATCTTCGCCGGCCTGCGCACCACTCTGCAGATCTCGATCATCCTGATCGTCGTCTCCGAGATGGTGGCGTCGACCAACGGCATCGGCTTCTACCTCCTGAACTCCCAGCAGACCTTCGCGGTCCCGGAGACCTGGGCGGGCACCGTTCTGCTCGGCCTGCTCGGATACCTCGCCAATCTCGTCTTCGTCCGCATCGAGAAGTACGTGCTGCGCTGGCAGTACGGCATGCGGGCCCTGAACGCAAAAGGATGATCATGTCTGTCGACGCCACCGAAACCGATGTCACCGCACCGACGACGCTCATGGAACTGCGCGACCTGCGCAAATCCTACGGCGATGTCCAGATCCTGGCCGGAATCGACTTCACCGTGCGCCGCGGCGAGTTCGTCTGCGTGGTCGGCCCCTCGGGCTCGGGCAAGACCACCCTGCTGCGGTGCATGGCCGGCCTGCTCGCACCCACCGACGGCGCCTGCCTGTTCGAGGGTGACACGGTGACCGGACCGCCCGCGAAGCTGGCCGTCGTCTTCCAGGACTACAGTCGCTCCCTGTTCCCGTGGCTGAGCGTCGCCGACAACATCGAACTTCCGCTGCGCCGCACGGTCCGCAAGGCCGAGCGCGCGGTCCGGATCGATTCGGTTCTCACAGCGGTGGGCCTGGCGGGCAAGCACGACCTGTACCCCTGGCAGATGTCGGGCGGCATGCAGCAGCGCGCGGCGATCGCCCGGGGTCTCGCATATCAGCCGGATGTGCTGCTGATGGACGAGCCGTTCGCCGCCGTCGACGCGCAGACCCGCATCGAACTCGAGGACCTGGTGCTGCGTGTGCGGAAGGACTTCGACACCACCATCGTCTTCGTCACCCACGACATCGACGAGGCCGTGTACCTCGGTGATCGAGTCATCGTCCTCTCCGGTGCTCCGACCCGAGTGACGCGGAACATCGACGTCGATCTACCGCAGCCACGGGACCAACTCGAGACCAAGACGCTGCCCGCGTACGCGAAGTACCGCACCGAGGTCTTCGAGCTCATCCAGGCCGCGCAGTCGCACGCGAGCATCGCCTGACCACCCGAAACGCCAGCAGGAGAAAGCCCTCTAGGAGAACGCCGCCATGACAACTCATCAGCCTCTCGACAACGCCCAGGCCACCGCCTATCGCACCCGGGTCACCCTGCTCGGCACCTCCGGCGGACCGCCGTGGTGGGACGGATCGGACCGCGCCGGCATTTCGACCGCGATCACGGTGAACGACTCGGTGTACCTGATCGACTACGGTGAGGGGTGGGGTCCCCGGTACCGCAAGGCCGGTCTCGGCCCGGCCGGATTCCAGAAGGGTCTCGACGACCTCCGCGGCGTGTTCATCACCCATCACCACTCCGACCACATGGTCGACTATCCGAACCTGTTGCTCCTCGCCTGGCACAACGGTTCCGACGGTCTCCGGCAGCCGGTGCAGGTCTACGGCCCCGGCGATCGTCGCGTCCTGCCGCCGATCTTCGACGAGACCAATCGGGATCCGATCCCCGAGGTCTTCAATCCGGAGTCGCCGACACCCGGTCTCGAGGAGTCGACGGCCAGGCTGCTCCAGGCGTACGCCCTCGACATCAACGACCGGATGCGCGACAACGCCAAGCAGGATCTGCGCGAGATCTTCGAGTTCCACGACATCGTGCTCCCGGGAACGACCGGCGACGACCCCAACGGCGACCCGAGTCCGGCGATGGAACCGTTCGAGGTCTATGCGGACGAGAACGTCCGGGTGACCGCCATCCTCGTCGACCACCGGCCGATCTTCCCGGCCTTCGCCTTCCGCTTCGACACCCCGGACGGCTCGATCGTCGTCTCCGGCGACACCGGCGTGTGCAGCAATCTGGTGACGATCGCGGACGGCGCGGACATCCTCCTCCACGAGTGCATCGACATGGACTGGGTGGACTCCCTGCTCGGGCCGAACTCCGCCAGACCCGACCCCAACCTCATGCAGCACATGCTCGCTGCGCACACCGCGATCGAGGAGGTCGGCGCTCAAGCCGAGGCCGCGGGCGTCGACACCCTGGTCCTCACACACCTGGTGCCGGGCAATACGCCGGTCGAGAAGTGGCAGCAGGCGCAGCAGGGGTTCTCCGGCCACCTGGTGGTGGGAGAAGACCTCATGCATTTCGGTCTCGGCGAGCCCCGCTGAACCGCCCGCCGGCGCACGACCGCAGCACATCGCACAGGCATCAAATCTCACAGGAAGGCCAGATCATGGCTGTTTTCAACGACGGCATCGCCGCAACCGAGGTGCCCGAGGGGGACATCGTCGAGACCGATGTCCTGATCGTCGGTTCCGGACCCGGAGGCGCGTCGGCAGCGCTGTTCCTGTCGACGCTGGGCATCCCGAACATCGTGATCACCAAGTACCGCTGGACCGCGAACACGCCCCGAGCGCACATCACCAACCAACGCTCGATGGAGGTCTTCCGGGACATGGGCATCGAGGATCAGGTCCTCGCCGAGGCCACTCCCCACGAGTTGATCGGCGACACCGTCTTCTGCACGTCGATCGCAGGCGAGGAGATCGGCCGGATCCGCACCTGGGGCACCCGCCCCGACCGCGAGGCGACTACCGGCTCGCCTCGCCGTGCCTCACGGTGGACATCCCGCAGACCTACCTCGAGCCCATCCTGGTCCGCAACGCGACCGTCCGCGGAACGCAGACCCGCTTCTCCACCGAGTATCTCGGCCACTCGCAGGACGAGAACGGCGTCACCGTCGACGTGCGGGACCGTCTCACCGGCCAGGAGTACCGGATCCGCGCGAAGTACCTGATCGGGGCCGACGGCGCCCGCTCACGCGTGGCCGAGGACATCGGTCTGACGTTCGAAGGCGCGATGGACATCGCCGGATCGATGAACATCTCAAAGCCGACATCGCCTCCCTGGTTGACCATCGACCGAGTGTTCTCTACTGGGTGATCCAGCCCGGATCGAATGTCGGCGGCATCGGAACCGGACTGGTGCGCATGGTGCGCCCGTGGGACGAGTGGCTCATCGTATGGGGCTACGACATCAACCAGCCGCCGCCGGATCTGGACGACGAGATGGCCATCGGCATCATTCGCGACCTGCTGGGGGTGCCGGATCTCGAGCCGGAGATCACCGGCTACAGCCTGTGGGGCGTGAACGAGATGTACGCCACCGACCTGCAGAAGGGCCGGGTGTTCTGCGTCGGCGACGCCATTCATCGGCACCCGCCGTCGAACGGTCTGGGGTCCAACACCTCGGTGCAGGACTCGTACAATCTGGCCTGGAAGATCGCCGCGGTTCTGCGCGGGCAGGCGGCACCGTCGCTGCTCGATTCCTACACCGCCGAACGCGCCCCCGTCGCCGAACAGATCGTCACCCGGGCGAACAAGTCGGCGCGAGAGTTCTCCGACATGTTCACCGCACTCGGCGTCGTCGGTCTGGAGGGCGACGAGATGGCCGCCGCGATCGCCGAGCGGAAAGCCGACTCGCCGGCCGGTGAGGCGAAACGGGCTGCCCTCGTCAAAGCCATGAACACCAAGAACTACGAGTTCAACGCGCACGGGGTGGAACTCGGCCAGTTCTACCGTTCGGCTGCGATCGTCTCCGACGGCACCGAGCCGCAGCCGCCGGCCGGGCGTGAGGATCGCGATCTGTACTACGTCCCGTCCACGTCGCCGGGTGCACATCTGCCCCACGCCTGGGTCGGCGACAACGTCTCGCGCAAAGCGATGCTCGACCTGGCGCCGTACGATCGCTGGACCCTCGTCACCGGCGTCGCGGGCAGTCCGTGGACGCAGGCGGCCGACGCCGTCGCCCGCGAGCTCGGAGTACCTCTGGAAGCAGTCGTGATCGGTCCCGGCCGCGACGTGACCGATCTGTACTACGACTGGGCGAAGCTCCGCGAGGTCTCGGAGTCCGGGGCGCTCCTCGTGCGGCCCGACAAGCACATCGCCTGGCGCTCGAACCAGCTGCCCGACGACCCGACCCGCGAACTGTCGACGGCGATGCGAACGGTCTTGGGGCGCTGACGATGAGCTTCGACTTCATTCACGAGACGCTGCCGCAGCGCGTGGTGTTCGCGCGGGGCGACGCGCCGGGAGCCGTGGCCGCGGAGGTCGCGGCGGTCGGCGGCACTCGGGCCATGCTGATCCACTCCGGTCCGAGCGCCGAACAGGTGGAGGCCGTCGCCGCGCGGCTCCCGCTCGCGGTGCGGCACGACGACGTCGCCATGCACGTGCCGATCGAGGTCGCCGAGCGCGCCCGGGCCGCTGCCCGCACCGGTGACGTCGACGTCCTCGTCAGCGTGGGCGGCGGCTCGGCCACCGGCCTGGCCAAAGCCGTGGCCCTGCGCAGCGGTGTGCCGATCGTCGCCGTGCCGACGACGTACGCGGGCAGCGAAGCCACGAACGTCTGGGGGATGACCGAGAACGGAGTCAAGACCACCGGCACCGACCGGCGGGTCCTGCCCGCGTCGATCGTGTACGACGCGACCCTCCTGCAGTCCCTGCCCGCCGATCTCTCCGTCGCCAGCGGGCTCAACGCGCTCGCCCACTGCGTCGACTCGATGTGGGGCCCGCGCGCGGATCCGATCGACCGAGCGCTGGCCGAGGAGGGGATCCGCGGACTGCGAGCCGGGATGATCGGGCTGGTCGACGGCGCCGGAGGCCTCGACGCCATCGAGCAGACGCTCTACGGTGCGTACCTCGCGGCGGTGTCGTTCGCCTCGGCGGGTTCGGGCATGCATCACAAGATCTGTCATGTCCTGGGCGGGATGTACGACCTGCCCCACGCGCAGACGCACGCGGTGGTCCTGCCTCACGTGCTGGCCTTCAACGCGCCCGGCGCACCGGAGGCCGCCGCACGCATCTCTCGCGCGTTCGGCAGCCAGACCGCGGTCGCCGGTCTGGCCGCCCTGCGCCGCGCCGTGTCGGCGCCCCGCGCGCTCAAGGACTACGGCATGCCCGGAGAAGGTATCGCCGCAGCGGTCCCGCCCATTCTGGCAGCCATCCCGACGAACAACCCGAAACCCGTCAGCACCGACGACCTCACCGCGTTGCTCCGCGCGGCGTGGGAAGGAGACGAACCCCGATGACCACCATCCCCGACCACTCGAACCACCCGATCTCCGAACGCCAACGGGCGGTCGAAGAGGACGTCGTACAGCGCGTCGTCCACTCCTTCGACGACTGCGCCGATCCGCGTCTGCGACGGGTGATGGTCTCGCTCGTCGAACATCTGCACGCCCTTCTCCGCGATGTGCGGCTGACCGAGGACGAGTGGCAGGTCGCCATCGACTTCCTCACCGACGCCGGTCACATCACCGATGACAAGCGACAGGAGTTCGTGCTGCTCTCGGACACGCTGGGCGCGTCGATGCAGACCATCGCCATCAACAACGAGGCCTACGGAGATGCGACCGAGGCGACCGTCTTCGGCCCGTTCTTCGTCGACGGAGCCCCCCGCATCGAACTCGGCGGCGACGTGGCGTTCGGCGCTGCGGGACAGCCGTGCTGGGTGGAGGGCACCGTCCGCGACGTCGACGGCGATCCGGTCCGCAACGCCAGGATCGAGGTGTGGGAGGCCGACGATGAGGGTCTCTACGACGTTCAGCACGACGACGGGCGCGTCGCGGCGCGCGCCCACCTGTTCACCGACGACGACGGCGGGTACCGGTTCTGGGGGATCAAGCCGACGCCGTATCCGATCCCCTACGACGGCCCGGTAGGCAAGATGCTGCAGGCCGTGGGCCGATCGCCCTACCGCGCCTCGCACCTGCACTTCATGGTCACCGCGCCGGGCTGCCGGCGCCTGGTGACGCACATCTTCGTCCGCGGCGACGAGCTGCTGGACCGCGACAGCGTGTTCGGAGTCAAGGACTCGCTGGTCAAGGATTTCATCGAGCAGCCGGCGGGCACACCGACACCGGACGGCCGAGTGATCGACGGACCGTGGTCACGAGTGCGGTTCGACGTGGTGCTGGCGCCCGGAGCCGCAACCGACGAATGACGGGCCGGCCGGCGGTGCGCGGGCTCAGTCGGGCAACGCGCGCAGCGCTCCGATCCGCTCGAGGACGTCGACGAACTCGTCGGCGATGCCGCCGGCTGCGGCGACCGTCACGTGGCCGTCGCTCGATCGCGAGTCCGCGGGCGGCAGGAGGACCGTCGCCCCGGCCTCCGCTGCGATCAGTCCGCCCGCCGCCCAGTCCCACGGGCTCAGTCCGTGCTCGATGTGGGCGTCGGCAGCACCCGATGCCACCATGCACAGGTCCAGCGCCGCGGCGCCGACTCGCCGGATGTCACGCACTTCGGGCAGCAGCTGCGCGATCAGCGCGCCCTGGCGCACGCGACGCTCGCGCGAGTACCCGAATCCGGTGGCCACGAGAGCCAGCCCGACGTCGGTGATCGGGTTGCACGACAGTCGGATCGCTTCCGGCCCGAGTCCCGTCGCCCACGCTCCCCCGCCGGCGCTCGCCCAATACGTCACCCCGCGGGCGACGTCGACCACCGCGCCGGCCACCGAGCGTCCGTCGATCTGTGCCGCCACCGACACGGCGAACGCCGGTATCCCGTACAGGAAGTTCACCGTGCCGTCGATCGGGTCGACCACCCAGCGGACCCCGGTGGGGACGTCGACGGACCCGCCGTCCTCTTCGCCGAGGACCTCGTCGTCGGGCCGCTCGGCGCGCAGCAGGTTCCGGATCAGTGCCTCGGACTCCCGGTCGGCGACCGTGACCGGATCCGTCGGGGTCGACTTCGACTCGACCGAGCCGTCGGCGACCCTCGTGCCCGTCGGCGCGAACAGTTCCACCCGCCGCGTCCGGACGTGCTCGGCGGCCCGTTCGGCCACCCGCCGGGCGATCTCGGCGAGTTCGGCCGGCGCGGCCGTGGGCGTATCGATGGGATCGGACGGGGTGGAGAAGCCGGGAGACGTCACACCTAGAGTCTAGAGTTGCGAGTCTAGAGTGTCCGACGGGAGCACGGCGCAGGCCGTCTCCCGCCGCCATCGTCCACCGATCGAGCCTCGACCTGCCAAGAAGGGCGGACCGTACCGATGACCGACGCGCGATTCACCGTGCTTGCCTCCGACCGTTCGCCGAGTCCGTCATCCGACCTCGGCTTCGGCATCGACATCGGCGGCTCGGGAGTCAAGGGGGCGATCGTCGACCTGCGAACCGGACAGTTCGTGGGAGAACGCCACCGCATCGCCACCCCGCAGCCCGCCACCCCGGCCGCGGTCGCCGACACGGTCGCCGAGATCGTCGAGCACTTCGGCTGGACCGGCCCGGTCGGGCTGACCGTCCCCGGCGTGGTCCGGCAGCAGATCATGCGCAGCGCCGCCAACATCGACGAGTCGTGGAAGGGCACCGACCTGTATGCCTTGTTCAGCGACCGGTTGGGCGGGCGCCGCGTCACGGTGCTCAACGACGCCGACGCCGCCGGAATCGCCGAGTACCGGTTCGGCAGCGGTGTCGGCGACGCCGAGGGCACGGTGATCCTCCTGACCTTCGGCACCGGCATCGGTTCGGCGCTCCTGTACAACGGAACGCTCGTACCGAACACCGAGCTCGGCCATCTTGAGATCGACGGCAAGGAGGCCGAGCACCGCGCGTCGGCGAAGGTGCGCGAGGACCACGGGTGGTCGCTGGAGAAGTGGAGCAAGAAGGTCTCCAAAGTGCTGCGGCACTACGAGGCGATCTTCTCCCCCACCCTGTTCATCGCGGGCGGCGGGATCAGCCGCAAAGCCGATCAGTGGATTCCGCTGCTGACCAACCAGACCCCCGTCGTCGCTGCTGAGCTGCGCAACACCGCGGGAATCGTCGGCGCTGCGATCGCCGTCGACGAGGGTCTTTCGTTCTGATCGTCGGCCGCTCGTCGGGGGCGTGAGACCGGCATGCGCATGTGCTCGTCACGGCGATGTCGTTACAATGGAACACGTCGGTCTCGCACCGAGCCCTCAAGCCCCTTCGCCCACGGCGTCACGTCCTGTTCGGGACGCGCGCAGCCGTGCCGCCCGTGAGTTATGTCGAAAGGTTGTACGTGGCAACCACCAAGTCCACCGACGCAGCAGCCGAAGCCACCGGAGCAGAAGACGCCCCGGTAGCCAAGAAGGCGCCCGCCAAGAAGGCACCGGCCAAGAAGGCCGCCGCGAAGAAGGCGCCCGCCAAGAAGGCCGCCGCGAAGAAGACTGCAGCCAAGAAGACTGCGAAGAAGACCGCCGCCAAGAAGACGACGAAGAAGACCGCGGGCAGCAAGGCCGCCGATCCCACCGTCGAGGTGGACGAGACCGAACTCGACGGCGGCGAGGGCCTCGACGACGTCGACGACTCGCAGATCGATCTCGCCGACGCCGAACTGATCGTCGACGATGACGACGAGGCCGACGACGCGAAGCCGGCCAAGGCCGCGAAGGGCCGCGGCCGCGCGAAGAAGGACGACGAGCCCAAGCCGGACTTCGTCTGGGACGAGGACGAGTCCGAGGCGCTGCGGCAGGCTCGCAAGGACGCCGAACTCACCGCCTCGGCCGACTCGGTTCGCGCCTACCTCAAGCAGATCGGCAAAGTCGCCCTGCTGAACGCGGAGGAAGAGGTCGAGCTCGCCAAGCGCATCGAGGCGGGACTGTTCGCCACCGAGCGGCTGCGCCGGGTGATGGAGTCGGGCGAGAAGCTGTCGGTGGCGCAGCGGCGCGACCTGTCGTGGATCTCGCGTGACGGAAACCGTGCCAAGAACCACCTCCTCGAGGCCAACCTGCGGCTCGTGGTCTCCCTCGCCAAGCGGTACACCGGTCGCGGGATGGCCTTCCTCGATCTGATCCAGGAGGGCAACCTCGGCCTGATCCGCGCCGTCGAGAAGTTCGACTACACCAAGGGCTACAAGTTCTCCACGTACGCCACCTGGTGGATCCGGCAGGCCATCACCCGCGCCATGGCCGACCAGGCCCGCACCATCCGCATCCCGGTGCACATGGTCGAGGTCATCAACAAGCTGGGCCGCATCCAGCGCGAACTCCTTCAGGATCTCGGCCGTGAGCCGACGCCGGAGGAACTCGCCAAGGAAATGGACATCACGCCGGAGAAGGTGCTGGAGATCCAGCAGTACGCGCGTGAACCGATCTCGCTGGACCAGACCATCGGCGACGAGGGCGACAGCCAACTCGGTGACTTCATCGAGGACTCCGAAGCGGTGGTCGCGGTCGACGCGGTCAGCTTCACCCTTCTGCAGGACCAGTTGCAGGACGTGCTCGACACCTTGTCCGAGCGTGAAGCGGGCGTCGTCCGGCTGCGCTTCGGTCTCACCGACGGTCAGCCCCGCACCCTCGACGAGATCGGCCAGGTGTACGGAGTCACCCGCGAGCGCATCCGCCAGATCGAGTCGAAGACGATGAGCAAGCTCCGGCATCCGAGCCGCTCCCAGGTGCTCCGCGACTACCTGGACTGAGCAGCAGGCCCCGCCCGGCAGATCGACGAACGCCGGCGAGTCGACCCCCACCCGTCCCGGGCGGCGTCGACTCGCCGGCGTTCTGCGTCGGGCTCCCCTACAGCGTGCGGATCCACGATCTGGTGTCGGCCGGGTCGATCACGTCGTCGAGTTCGAAGGTCGCCGCCGCGCTCAGGGCGCGTCCGCGCGCGTACATCGTCGCGACCAGTCGGTCGTACAGTTCGGTCCGCGCCCCGTCGTCCGGGGCCGCGGCGAGTTCCTTCGAGAAGCCGAGCCGCACGGCGCCCTCCAGACCCATGCCGCCGATCTCACCGGTCGGCCAGGCCACTGTGAACTGCGGCGCCCGGAAGCTCCCGCCCACCATCGCCATCGCGCCGAGTCCGTAGCCCTTGCGCAGGATCACCGCACCGAACGGCACGGTCAGTCGGGCGCCGACCGAGAAGAGGCGGGAGAAGCGGCGCACGGTGGCCTGCTCCTCCGATTCCGGCCCGACCATGAAACCCGGGGTGTCGCAGAACGAGACCACGGGGAGTCCGCGCAGCTGACACAGTTCCAGGAACTCGGCGAGTTTGTCGGCTCCGGCGGCGTCGATCGCGCCGCCGAGATGAAGGCTGCTGTTGGCGACGAATCCGAACGGCCGGCCCTCCACGCGCAGGAAACCGGTGACGATTCCGGGTGCGTGATCCGGGCGCAGTTCCAGAACCGAATCGACGTCCGCGACCGCCCTCACCGCGGCGTGCACGTCGTATGCCCGCAGCCGGTTCTCCGGTACCGCGTGGCGCGCCCGACGCCCGTCGGGGGCGGTCCACTCGTCCACCGCGCCCCGGAAGTACCCCAGCACCTGCCGAGCGAGCCGGACGGCGTGCGCCTCGTCGTCGGCGACGAGGTCGACCACGCCGTTGCGGCGCTGCACGTCGATCGGGCCGATCGCCTCGGGCGGGTACTCGCCGAGCCCGCCGCCGGAGATCATCGCCGGACCGCCCATGCCGATGTTCGCGTCGGGGGTGGCGATGAGGATGTCGCAGGCGCCCGCCAGAGCCGCGTTGCCCGCGAAACACCGGCCGGACACCACGGCGATCGACGGTGCGCGATCGCGCACGCGGGCCATCGACCGGAAGGTCGACACATCCAGGCCCGCGACGATGTCGAGGTCGGTGTCGCCCGGACGGCCGCCGCCGCCCTCGGTGAAGAAGACGACGGGGATCTCCCGCTTGAGCGCGATGTCGAGCATGCGATCGGTCTTGGCGTGGTTGCGCCAACCCTGGGTGCCCGCGAGGACGGTGTAGTCGTAGGACATGACCACCGCGGCGGCACGGTCGGCACCGAAGGCGTCGGCGGCGATGGTCGCGATTCCGCCCACCAACCCGTCGGCCGGGGTGTTGGCGATCAGATCGTCCTCCGACCGCCGCGCCTTCTGCGCGGCGATGACGAGCCCGCCGTACTCGACGAAGCTGCCGGGATCGACCAGGTCGGCGATGTTCTCCCGTGCGGAGCGCCTGCCGATCCGATGGCGACGGGCGATCGCATCGGGGCGGGCCTCGTCCCGGGTGAGACGATGCCGTGCGTTCACCTCGTCGAGGTCGGCGCGGTTCCGGTCGAGGTCGTCGGCCGCGGTGTCGGCTGCGCCGCTCGCCGCAGCGTCCGGGCGGTAGACCACCAGAGGGGTGCCCGCGAGCACCGTCGCGCCTTCGGCCGCGAGCACCCGCATCACCCGCACCGAGGTCTCGGCGATCACCTCGTGCTGCATCTTCATCGCTTCGAGTACCGCGAGGGGCTCGCCGGCGGCGACCACGCGGCCCGGTTCCGCGACGTGGATGACGGTGGCGGTCAGCGGCGCGGCCACCGCCTGTTCGTCCTCGTCGAGGTCGGCGTCGACGGTCTGCCGCGCGCCGTCGTCGTCGCACGCGGGCAGCAGGTCGGCGAGCCTGCGGTCGAGGAAGCCGGTGTCGACCGGCCCCTGAGCGAACTCGGCGTCCGCGAGGATCGCCCGCAGCAGCCCGATGTTGGTCTGCGGCCCGTCGATGACGAACTCCGACAGCGCGCGGTCGGCTTTCGCGTAGGCCGACGAGAGAGTCGGCGCGCGGACGACGACCTTGGCGAGCAGGGAGTCGTACCGCAACGAGGTCTCCAGTCCGGGCGCGCCGAAGGTGTCGACGCGGACGCCGGGTCCGGTCGGCGGCGTGAAGGCGTCGAGCCTGCCCGCTGTCGGCATCGCCGAACCGTCGGCGCTCATCGTCTCGAGGTTGACGCGCGTCTGCACCGCGCAGGCAGTCGTGGGCGGGATCGTGGCCAGACCGCAATCGGCGAGCCGGCCCCCGCCGGCCAGGGTCAGTCCGATCGCCACCAGATCCAGACCGGTGACCTCCTCGGTGACCGTGTGTTCCACCTGGATGCGGGGATTCACTTCGAGGAACACCGCGCGCGACCCCTGCACCAGGAACTCGACCGTCGCGAGCCCGCGGTACCCGGCCGCCGCGACCAGTCGCGCGGCGTCGTCGTGCAACCGAGTGCGCAAGCCGTCGCCCAGTCCCGGTGCGGGCGCCACCTCGATGAGTTTCTGTCGACGGCGCTGGACGCTGCAGTCGCGGTCGCCGACCGCCACCGCCTCAGCGCCGTCGCCGACCACCTGCACCTCGATGTGCCGACCGCCGGTGAGGAGTTCCTCGGCGAACACCCGCCCGTCGCCGAATCCGAGTTCGGCCTCGGCGACCGCGGACCGGAACGCGGCGTCCAGATCGGCGTCGCCGGTAACGGGACGCATCCCGCGCCCTCCGCCGCCGGCGAGCGCCTTGAGCATCACACCGCCGGGGCATCGTCCCGCGAACTCCCTGATCCGCGCGAGATCGGCGGCGCCGTCGGTCGCGGCGAGCACATCGAGCCCGCATTCGACGGCGGCCGCGCGCGCGGCCTGCTTGTCGCCGAAACGCCGCAGTACCTCGGGTGCGGGGCCCGCGAACGTGATGCCCGCGTCCGCGCACGCCTGCGCGAAGTCGGCGTTCTCCGACAGGAAGCCGTAACCCGGATGCACGGTGTCGGCACCCGTCCGGATCGCGGCGCTGCACACCGCGTCGATGTCGAGATACGCGGCCGGGCCCTCACCGGGCAGTCCGACGGCCTCGTCGGCGGCGGCGACGTGCGGTGTGGCGGCGTCGTCCGGTGCGTACACCGCGACGGTGTACACGCCCATCTCGCGGGCGGTGCGGATGATGCGCAGGGCGATCTCGCCCCGATTGGCGATCAGCAGCTTCATGCCGCGCCCCCGGTCGTCGCCGCGGCGCGCTCGAGGAGTTCGCCCTTGCGGACCTTGCCGGTGGCCGTCATCGGCAGCGCGTCGACGACGATCACCTCCGGCACCTTGTAGGTCGCGAGGTTCTCCCTCGCCCAGGCCACCAACGACCGCTCGTCCGGGCCTTTCTCGGTGACCACGACGAAGGCGACCGGGACCTGCCCCCTGTCGGGGTCCGGCCGAGGAACCACCGAGATCGCCTCGATCCCCTCGTGGCGGCGCATCAGTGCCTCGACCTCCGACGGGAACACACTCATGCCGTTGATCTTGATCATCTCCTTGGTCCGCGCCAGGTAATGCAGCGCACCCCACTCGTCGAAGCGGCCGAGGTCGCCCGTGTACAGCCACCCGTCGCGGAGCGCGTCGGCGGTGGCCCGGGGATTGTCGAGGTAACCGCTCAGGATCGACGGACTCCGGACGATGATCTGGCCGACCTCGCCGACCGGCAGCGGACGGCCGTCGTCGTCGACGACCAGGATGTCGGTTCCGGGAACCGGCAGACCGCAGAACACCGGATCGGCGAGCAGATCGCGGTCGCCGTCCTGGAAGCCGAGGGTGAACGTGTCGGCGGTGTGCGTCTCGGTCATGCCGTAAGAGGCCTCGCGCAGGACCGATCCGACCGCGGCCCGCCATCGGGCCCGGATCGGCGGATCGAGCCGGGTCACGAACGACACGGCGAGAGTGGACCTCAATGAGCGCAGCGCAGCCGGGTCCAGGCCGGGCAGGTCGAGGATCTCCAGGTAACTGTCGACGGTGGCCACGAGGTCGGTGACACCGTAGGCGGCCACCTGGTCGACGACCGTTGCGGCGTCCCACCGGGTCAGCAGCACCACCCTTTGGCCGTTGATCAGCGGCTTGATGATGCCGAAGTCCTCGCCGGCGATCCAGAAGACGGGCAGGAAGTTCATCGAGACCGCGTCCGCATCGCCCAGGCCGGTTCCGCCGGCGAGGGTGGCCGTGGCGGCCGTGTACGCCATGTGCCGCTGCGTGTGTTCGCACCCCTTCGGCATACCGGTGGTGCCGCCCGTGTAGTTCAACGCCGCGAGCACGTCCGGATCGGCCGGGCGCACCTGCGCGCGCGGGGCGCGCATGATCTCGGCCCAGTCCGACGCGGTCGACGACGGATGTGCGCGCATGTCGTCCAGTGCCGTCGTCGCGACCAGTCGCACCGGGGTGCGGGCACGCACCGACTCGACGAGGTCGCGCTGCTCGGGTGAGGTGAGCAGCACCGTCACGTTCGCATCCGTGAGCTCGTGCTCGAGTTCGAAGCCTTTGAACAGCGGGTTCACCGGAACATGGACAGCGCCGAGCTTGAGCACGCCGAGCATCGCGATGTGGAACTGCGGGCAGTTGGCGAGGTGGATTCCGACCCGGTCCCCCGCCCGAACGCCCACCGACTCGAGCCAACCCGCGAACCGGTCCGAGAACTCGTCGTACTCCGCATAGGAGACGTCGCGGTCGTAGAAGGTGATCGCCGGCGCGTCGGGACGGAGTGCGGCCCAATGCCGCAGGTGGTCGACCATCGTCGGACGTCCGGCCGGGTACTCGAATTCTCGGGGCACAGCGGCAGGCCAATTCGCCAGCTGCCGGGCCGCGAGCTCCGCGGCCGCCGCCTCGAGAACCGCTGCCGGTGGCGTCTGTGTGCTGTCGGTGGCCCGGACGTCAGCCGGCGTGCTCTGTGGGGACATGGGTGGAACTGCTCCTGTTCGGGGTGGCCCGCTACGGGGCCGGGTGGTCGTCGGTCAGTCCGAGCAGACGCTCGGTGACCGCGATGATGTCGAGGACGAACCGCTCCTTGGCCTCCTCATCCGCCCCGGCGAGCCGCTTGGCGCCGTGGTGGATGGCGTCGCCGATGATCTGCACCAGTCGTTCCGGCTCGATCGCCGGATCGAGGGTTCCGCCGGGAAGGTTCCGGAGGAATCGCGCGTAACCGCGGATCCGGCGGTCGGCTCCCGAGGTCCAGATCTCGGCGACCTCCGGCCGCACCGACGCGGTGACGTCGATCAGCCCGACGATGCCGCCCATCGAGAAGATGGCGTCCAGGTACGCGCGAGTAGTCGCGGCGAGGATCTCGCGTGCACCGGCGTCCTCCAGCCCGGTGAGGCTCTGCGTCACGTTCAGCTCGTCTGCCAGCTTCTCCACCAGGGCCAGGAAGACCTCGTCCTTCGATCGGAAGTAGGCGTAGAACGTGGGGCGCGAGGTGTGCGCGCGGTTCGCGATCATCTCGACGGTGACCGCGGAGTAGCCGAACTCGTCGAAGCACTCGGCGGCGGCGGCGAGGAGTTGGTTGCGGCGGGCTGCTCCGGCGTCCTTGCGGCTGGCACGGGCACGCTCTTGAGTGGTGCTCACTGTGACAGTCTGCTGTGACACGGTCGGCCTTTCAAGGACGCCGGAGCGCCGTCAAGCGGCGGCCGGCACGCCCGGCACCGCCTCCGGATCGGTGCGGACGGCCGCACCGTTGGTCTCCGGCAGCCGCCAGGCGCAGACCACGGTGACCAGTGCCATCGCCGCCAGATAGATCGACACTCCGGTGGTCGACGCCGTCTCGGCGATGATCCAGGTCATGACGAGCGGGGCGACGCCGGAGACGGCGACGGCGGCGATCTGGTAGCCGAGTGAGGCGCCGGAGTAGCGCAGCCGGGGCTCGAACAGTTCGGCCATGAAGGCGGCGAGCGGTCCGTACGTCAACGCCTGCCCGATGCTGCTGATCATCATCGCGAAGAAGAGGAGAACGCCCGATGCGGAGTTCGCGAGCCAGAAGAACGGGAACGCCCACAGGAGCAGCACGCCGCCGCCGAGCAGGATCAACGGTCGGCGGCCGATCGAATCGGACGCCTTACCCGCCCACGCGATCACCACGGGCATCAGGACGGAGACCACCATGATGGCGGCGAGGACGGTGGTCCGGTCCATGCCGAGGCCGTTGTCCGCCGCGGACTTGGTGCCGTAGGCCAGGAATCCGGCGATCGCCACATAGAAGGCCGAGTTGGTCGCGGCCAGCAGACCCGCGCCGAGCAGGATCTTGCGCCAGTGGAAGCGGATGGCCTCCGACAGTGGCGCCTGGGCGATCTGCTCGGTATCACGCCTGGCCGCGGCGGTCTCCTGCAGTCGACGGAACTCCGGTGAGTCCTCGACCTTGAAGTGGATGTACAGCACCAGCGGGATGAGGGCGGCACTGGCCCAGAACGGGATCCGCCAGCCCCAGCTCAGGAAGGCCGCATCCGACGTCGAGGCGTTGACGATGATCATCGCCAGGTTGCCCATCACCAGACCCAGCGGCACTCCCATCTGACCGAACGTCCCGGCGAATCCGCGGCGCTTGGGGCCTGCCGATTCGGTGAGCAGCAGGACGATGCCGCCCCACTGGCCGCCGCACGCGAGCCCCTGGATGAATCGCAGGGTCACGAGGAGGATCGGCGCGGCCGAGCCGATCGCGGCCGCCGACGGCAGGCATCCGATCAGGAAGGTCGCCAGTCCCATCGAGATCAGGCAGGCCAGGACCATCGGCTTGCGGCCGATCCTGTCGCCGAAGTGGCCGGCGAGGATGCCGCCCAGCGGGCGGGCGATGAATCCGACCGCGAAGGTGCTGAACGCGAGCAGGGTGCCGACCAGCGCCGAGGCGTCCGGGAAGAAGATCTTCGGAAAGACGAGCGCCGCTGCGGTGCCGTAGACGAAGAAGTCGTACCACTCGATGGAGCTTCCGAACAGACCGGCGGCCAGCAGTTTGCGGTGCGCGGACAGTTCCTCGGTCCCCTGCGCTGCCACCGCACCAGTTGGATTTCTCATGACCCTCCTCGGTCTCGAAGTGTGATGCGTGACACTCATCATGCTTTACATTGACGTCAACGTCAATGACTGAAGGCCCAGCGGGAGCGTCCGAGGAGACGACCGTCGTGCACAGCTAAAACGCGCCGTCGGCGGACGTGGTCACGTCCGCCGACGGCGCGTCTCGTCGCCTCCGGTTCGCCGAGGTCAGGCGGGCAGATCGGCGAGGATCGCCAGCGCCGCCCGATGCCGTCCGGGAGTACCGAGAGCGATCTGATCGGCCTTCGCCCGCTTGAGGTAGAGGTGCGCGGGATGCTCCCAGGTCATTCCGATGCCGCCGTGCAACTGGACGGCTTCCTCGGCGGCCCGGACGGCGTGGTCGCCGCAGTAGGCCGCCGCGACCGCCGTCGTCAGCGCCGACTCGTCAGAGTCCACTCCGAGATCGGTCGAGACGACCGCAGCCGCGCGCGCCGCCGCCGAGGCCTGTTCGGTGTCCGCGTACAGGTCCGCCAGCCGGTGCTTGATCGCCTGGAAGCCACCGACGACGCGCCCGAACTGGCGTCGCTGCCGCAGGTAAGCCACGGTTTCGGTGACACACCACCGCGCGATGCCCGCTTGTTCGGACGCCAGCAGGGCCGCGCCCATCGCGAGACCGGAGCGGATCGCCGCCGCGCCGTCGTCCGACACACGCCTCCCCTCGGCCCCGTCGAACTCGAGGTCGCTGACCGGTCGGGTCATGTCGAGCGACGTGACCGGCGTGACTACGACCGACTCCGACGGCACCGCATACAGGGCGCCGTCCGAACCGGGAACCAGGAAGACATGGGCGTCCTCGGCGCCGGCCACGCTCTGCACCCGCCCGGACAGGCGCGCGTCGGCCGCCGCCACCGTCGCGATGACCGAATACGGATCGGCGGAGAACGGGACGGCGAGCGCGGCGACGACGGATCCGTCGGCCAGCCCCGGGAGCAGTTCGGTGTCGCCCGCCTCCTCGAGCACGGTGGTCGCGATCACGGCGCTGGTGAGCATCGGGGTGTGCGCCGATATCGCACCGAGTTCCTCGAGGACCACCGCCGCCACCGCCGGCGTGGCTCCGGCACCGCCGTGCTGCTCACCGATCAACAGGCCCGCGAGCCCCAGTCCGGCCATCTCCCGCCAGAGGTCGGGCGGCGCGGCGCCGTCGTAGGCGGCGATGAGGGCGTCCGTGCTCACTCGCCGGGACAGCAGATCGCGCACGGCGGCCCGCAGATCCTCCTCCGCCTCGTCGGGCACCAGGTGCGGCACGTAGTCCGCCGCGACGCTCATCTCGGCACGTCCTTCCATGGAATGTCCTTGTCGACTCGGTGTTCGGGCGGCAGTCCGAGGATGCGTTCGGCCACGATGTTGCGCAGGATCTCCGATGTCCCGCCCTCGATCGAGTTGCCCTTGGCTCGCAGATACCGGTAGCCCGCGTCGCGGCCGAAGAAGTCGACGCGCTGCGGCCGGACCATCGTCCAATCCGAGTAGCGCAGTCCCTCGGCGCCGAGGATCTCCAGTTCCAGCCCGGACAGTTCCTGGTTGATGCGTGCGAACGAGAGTTTCATCGCCGCTCCCTCCGGACCGGGCTGCCCGGAGGCGAGCTTCTGGCCGAGCCGGACGCCGGTGAGACGAGCCACCTCGGAATCGACCCAGAGCTTCAGCAGTTCGCCGTGCAGTTCCGGGGTACGCAGGTCGGGGCGGTCGCGCCAGGTCCGCGCGACCACGCCGATCATCCCGTCCTCACGCCGGGCGGCCCGGCCCCCGATCGCCACCCGTTCGTTGTTCAGGGTCGCATTGGCGACTTCCCAGCCCTGACCGATCTCCCCCAGCCGCTGGCTGTCCGGGATGCGCACGTCGGTGAGGAAGACCTCGTTGAACTCCGCCTCGCCGGTGATCTGGCGCAGCGGCCGGACGTCGACGCCGGGGTCGGTCATATCGCACAGGAAGTACGTCAGTCCGCGGTGCTTGGGCACATCGCCGTCGGTGCGGGCGACGAGGATCGCCATTCGGGCGTTGTGCGCGCCCGAGGTCCACACCTTCTGCCCGTTCACCACCCACTCGTCGCCGTCGCGGACGGCTCGGGTGGCCACGGCCGCCAGGTCGGAGCCGGCCCCGGGTTCGCTGAACAGCTGGCACCACACCTCCTCGCCGGTCCAGAGCGGGCGCAGGTAGCGGTCGAGCTGCTCGGGTGTGCCGTAGCGCAGGATCGTCGGCGCGGCCATGCCCAGGCCGATGCCGTTGACCTCGCTCCGGTTTCCGGGTGCGCCGGCCTCCGCGAAGAGTCGGTCCACCTCGGGCTGCAGCGACCGCGACAGCCCCAGTCCGCCGCGGCCCACCGGGTACGCCACCCAGGCCAGACCCGCGTCGTACCGGGCTCGGAGGAACTCCAGCGAATCGGTGGTCGCGGGATCGTGTGCGGCCAGGAAGTCCGCCACCGTCCGCGCGAGATCGGCCGCCGCGGTCGCCTCCGTCATCAGCGAGTCTCTTGCCTGCGGAGTTCGGCGCGCGCGAGGGAATTCTTGTGCACCTCGTCCGGCCCGTCGGCGAACCGCAGCGTCCGGATGCCCGCGATGTAGTTGGCGAGCGGGAAGTCCTGGGAGAGTCCGCCGGCGCCGTGCGTCTGAATCGCCTTGTCCAGGATCCACTCGACCGTCGACGGGGTGGCGATCTTGATGGCCTGGATCTCGGTGTGGGCGCCGCGGTTGCCGACGGTGTCCATCAGCCACGCGGTCTTCAGGACCAACAGCCGCAACTGCTCGATCTTGACCCGCGATTCGGCGATCCAGTTGCGGATCACACCTTGTTCGGCGAGCGGTTTGCCGAAGGCGACGCGGCTCGCGGCTCGCCGGCACATCATCTCCAGCGCACGCTCGGCCATGCCGATCGACCGCATGCAGTGGTGGATGCGGCCCGGTCCGAGCCGGCCCTGAGCGATGGCGAATCCGTCGCCCTCCGCCCCGATCAGGTTCGCCGCCGGGACGCGCACGTCGGTGAACCGCAGTTCGGCGTGGCCGCCGTGATCGTGGTCGTCGTAGCCGAGCACGTGCATCCCGCGCACCACCTCGAAGCCCGGGGTGTCGCGCTCGACGAGGATCATCGACTGCTGCGCGTGCCGCTCCGCGGACGGATCGGTCTTCCCCATCACGATGAAGATCTTCGCGTTGGGGCTCATGGCACCGGTGATCCACCATTTGCGCCCGTTGATGACGTACTCGTCACCGTCGCGGACGATCGACAGTTCGATGTTGGTCGCGTCCGAGCTGGCGACATCCGGCTCGGTCATCGCGAACGCCGAGCGGATCTCGCCGTTGAGCAGCGGGGTCAGCCATTTGCGCTGCTGCTCGGCGTTCGCGTACTGGGCCAGGACCTCCATGTTGCCGGTGTCGGGCGCGGCACAGTTGAGTGCGGCGGGCGCCAGCCCGGGGCTGCGGCCGGTGATCTCCGCCAGCGGCGCGTACTGCAGATTGGTCAGTCCCGCCCCGTGTTCGCCCGGCAGGAACAGATTCCACAGTCCGCGCCTGCGGGCCTCGGCCCGCAGCTCGGCGAGGACCGGCACGCCGTCCCAATCCCACGGGTCCTCGAGCGCGGCCAGCTGCTCGGCGAACACCGGCTCGGCCGGGTACACGAACTGATCCATGAACTCCAGGAGGTTCTCCCGCAGTTCCTCGGTCTTCGCGTCGAACTCGAAATCCATCTCAGCTCTCCTTCAGAGCGTCCAGGCCCGCGTTCAGCAGCGGACCCACGGCCTGTCCGGCGTCGGCGAATCCTTCGCCGACCGTCTGACCGTTGACGTAGCGGTAGTGAATGCCCTCGACGATCCCGGCCAGCTTGAAGCAGCCGAACGCGAGGTAGAACCCGAAGTCCGAGAGGTCACGGCCGGACTCGGCGGAATAGCGCGCGAGGACCTCGTCCTCGGTGAGGAAGCCGGGCGCCAGCGAGACGTCGGTGACGCCGCCGCCCGCAGCACCGAGACGGTGGTAGACGCACATCAGCGCCAGATCGGTGAGCGAGTCCCCGATCGTCGACAGTTCCCAGTCGAGCACCGCCCGGGCCTGATCGGCGTCGTCGACGAGCACGTTGTCGAGGCGGTAGTCGCCGTGGACGATGCCCGGGGCGGCGTCGGCGGGTACCCGCTCGGCCAGCAGCCCGTGCAGTCGCTGCATGTCCGGGAGGTCGCGGGTGTGCGCGGCGTCGAACTGTTTGCGCCACCGCGCGACCTGCCGGGCCAGAAACCCTTCGGGACGGCCGAAGTCGCCCAGTCCCACCTCGGCCGGATCCACGCGGTGCAGAGCGGCCAGCGTGTCGACGAGCCGCTCGGAGATCGCACGGGTGCGGCTGCTGCCCAGCTCGGCCAGTTCGGCGGCCTTACGGTAAGGAGTCCCGTCGACGGCCTCCATGACATAGAACCGCGCGCCGAGCAGGTCGGTGTCGTCGCAGATCGCGTACATCCGCGGCACGGGCACCTCCGTCGGCGCCAGCGCCGACATCATCGTATACTCGCGTCCCATGTCGTGCGCCGTCGCCAGCAGCTTGCCGACGGGCGGGCGGCGCAGTATCCAGCGGTTGTCTCCGTCCGTGAGGCGGTAGGTGAGGTTCGACTTGCCGCCGGCGATCAGCTCCGCGTCGAGCGCGCCGTCGATCGGGCCGACGTTCTCGATGAACCACGGAGTCAGCCGGGCCAGATCGAGACCGGGCAATTCGCGTGAACCGGTGGCCGCCATCAGAACACCAGCACCGAGACGGTCTCGGCGATGCACACCGGCTTCTCGCCGCCGTCGATCTCGATGGTGACCTTCTCGACCACCTGCTGACCGGCCGAACTCGCCTTCACCTCGACGAGTTCGAAGCCGGCCCGTACCTTCGATCCGACCGGGACGGGCGCGGGGAACCGCACCTTGTCGGTGCCGTAGTTGACGCCCATCGTGGTTCCGACCGCACGCCAGGCGCTCTGGCGCAGCACCGGAATCAACGACAGGGTCAGATAGCCGTGTGCGATGGTGGTGCCGAAGGGTCCCTTCGCGGCCCTCTCCTGGTCGACGTGGATCCACTGGTGGTCACCGGTGGCGTCGGCGAACAGGTTCACCTTCTCCTGAGTCACCTCGTACCAGTCGGAGTAGCCCAGATGCGTTCCGACGGCGGCGACGAGGTCTTCGGCACTGTTGATCTCGATCATCGTCAGGCCTTCGGTCCGCCGGCGACGTAGATGACCTGACCGGAGACGAAGCCGGCGCCTTCGCTCGCGAAGAAGCTCACGGTGTGCGCGATGTCGGCGGGCTCGCCCACGCGCTGGACCGGGATCTCCTTGGCCGCGGCGGTCTTGAAGTCGTCGAAGGAGACGCCGATGCGCTCGGCGGTCGCTGCGGTCATATCGGTCGCGATGAATCCCGGAGCGATCGCGTTGGCGGTGACGCCGAAGCGGCCCAGCTCCAGCGCCAGGGTCTTGGTGAAGCCCTGCATCCCCGCCTTGGCCGCCGAGTAGTTGGCCTGGCCGCGGTTGCCGAGCGCCGAGGTGCTCGACAGGTTCACGATGCGCCCCCAGCCCTCCTTGGTCTGGTACTGCTGCACCTCGCGCGACATCAGGAAGGCACCGCGCAGGTGCACCGCCATCACCGAGTCCCAGTCGGAGACGCTCATCTTGAACAGCAGGTTGTCGCGGATGATGCCCGCATTGTTGACCAGGATCGTCGGCGGCCCGAGTTCGGCCGCGACCCGGCTGACGCCGGCCTCCACCTTGACTTCGTCCGAGACGTCGACGCCCACACCGATCGCTCTGCCGCCGGCGGCGGTGATCTCGTCGGCGACGCTCTGGCAGGCCGCTTCGTCGAGATCGAAAACGGCCACGGCGTGACCGTCGTCGGCCAGACGGCGCGCCACCTGGGCACCGATGCCTCGAGCGGCGCCGGTCACGATCGCAATGCGCTGGGTGGTCATAGAGTTCTCTCCTTCGAGGACGTACTTGATTCGGATGTGCGGGATTCGGGTGTGCGGGATCGGGCGGAGCGGCCGGTGAGTCCGCTCGGCGTGGCCTGATACGCCACGCGTCCGACGGTATTGCCGTCGGCGAGCCGTTGCAGGCCGTCGGGGATTTCCTCCAGTGGCAGCCGCTCACTGACGAGGGGCGCGATGGCTCCGGAGTCGGCGAGCGCGGTGAGCTCGGCGTGGCATTCGCGGACGAGGTCGGGCGCGTACCTGTTGTACAGACCCCAGTGCAGACCGACCACCGAGTAGTTCTTGATGAGCGCGTGGTTCAGCGCCGTCTCGGTGATGGTGCCGCCGGCGAAGCCGATCACCAGGATCCGCCCCTCGAATGCGATGCACTTGGTGGACCGCAGGTAGGTGTCGCCGCCGACGGGATCGTAGATCACGTCGGCGCCGCGACCGCCGGTTTCGGACTTGACGACCTCGACGAAGTCTTCCGCGTGCCGGTCCACCACGACATCGGCGCCGAGCTCGCGAGCGACCCCGGCCTTGGCCGATCCGCCGACCACGCCGATCACCTTCGCGCCGGCGGCCTTGCCCAGTTGAATCGCGGCACTGCCGACCCCGCCGGCCGCGGCGTGCACCAGCAGGGTCTCCCCCGGTTGGAGCCGGGCTCGACGGTGCAGTCCGAACCAGCCGGTCTGGTACCCGATGAACAGCGACGAGGCCTGCGCATCGTCCAGGGACTCCGGCGCCGGGAAGGTCTCGGCGGCGGCCATCACCGCGTACTCGCCGAAACCGCCGTACGGCAGCACCGCGCCGCCGAGCACCCGGTCGCCGACCGACAGCCCGGCGACGCCCTCACCGAGCGCGGTCACCTCGCCGCACAGTTCCACTCCCGGGGTGAACGGCAGTTCCGGCCGCACCTGATAGAGCCCGCGGCACATGAGGACGTCCGGGAAGTTCGCCGCGGAGGCGAGCACCCGCACCACCAGCTGCCCAGGTCCCGGCTCCGGGAGGTCGACGTCGGCGAGGTGCAGCACCTCAGAGGGCTCGCCGAGCCGTTGCACCCGCCACGCCTTCATCGCGGCTCTCCCTCGGACCGGGCCGAGTCGAGCCTGCGCTGCAGTTTGTTCATGCCCGCGAGCCAGCGGTCGGTGTCGCCGGCCCTCGCCCGGTAGTAGCCGGACACCTCGGGGTGCGGCAGGATCAGGAAGTCGTCGCCGTCGAGGGCCGCCTCGACCGCCGCCGCCACGTCGTCCACGGAGAGTGCGACGTCATGGCTGAGCAGTTCTTCGAGGGGCCCGGACTGATCGAGCATCCGGGTGCGCACGCCCTGCGGACAGATCGCCTGCACCACGACGCCTCGATGCCGATAGGTCGCCGACAGCCATTCGGCGAAGGCGACGGCGCCGTGTTTGGTCACCGAATACGCGGGAGCGCCGAGCATGGTCAGCAGCCCGGCCGCCGAAGCGGTGACGACGAACCGTCCGCCGCCGCGCTCGATCCACTCCGGGACGAGCCGGCGCGCCGCGTGCACGTGCGCGAGCACGTTGACATTCCACGAGAGCTCCCAGTCGGCGTCGTCGGCCTCGAGCCCGCGCCCTCGGTCGACTCCCGCGTTGGCGAACCACGCGTCGATCGGACCGTAGGCTTCGCGGGCCGTCGCGATCAGGGCGTCCACGCCGTCCTGCGACGCGGCGTCGCCCGGTGCGGCCACCGCGGTTCCGCCCGCGCCCGCGATCGACGCCACCGTGCGTTCGGCGCCCTGCGCATCGAGATCGGCCACCACCACCCGAGCGCCCCGCGCACCCATTGCGACGGCGAGCCCGGCGCCGATGCCGTTGCCCGCTCCGGTGACGACGACCGTCTTACCGGCCGGATCGAAGGCCGCCGGGTCCGCGCCGCTCATCAGGCGCCGCCGCCGAGGAGCACGCCGCCGTCCACGACGAGCGTCTGTCCGGTCATCCAGCCCGCGTCGGCCGACAGCAGGAAGGCCACCACCGAACCGATGTCGTCCGGCTCCCCCAATCGCTTGAGCGGGTACGCCGAGGCGACCTGCTCCTCGCGACCCTCGTAGAGGGCGGTGGCGAACCGCGTCTTCACCACCGCCGGAGCCACCGCGTTGACCCTGATGTTCGGTCCGAGCTCCCACGCGAGCTCTTCGGTGAGATGGATGACCGCGGCCTTCGACACCCCGTAGAAGGCGATGCCCGGTGCGGGGCGCAGACCCGCGATGGAGGCGACGTTGACGATCGCACCGCCGTGCTCGCCCTGCCAGGCCCGGTTGACCGCCTGCGCCCAGCGCAGCGCCGAGATGACGTTGACGTCCATGATCTTGCGTGCGGCCTCGGGATCGATGTCCATCAGCGGTCCGTAGACCGGGTTGATACCGGTGTTGTTGACGAGCAGATCCGCACTGCCGAAGCGCTCGACGGTCTTCGCCACCGCATCGGCCTGATGGTCGGGGTCGTCGCCGCGACCGGGTACCGCGAGTGCCACGTCCGCACCGCCGAGCCGTTCGGCGGCGTCGTCGAGGGCCTCCTTCTTGCGAGCGGTGATCGTGACCTTGGCGCCTTCGGCGATCAGCCGCTCGGCGATCGCGAACCCGATGCCGCGGCTGGCGCCCGTCACGATGGCCGTCTGGCCCTTGAAGCGCTGAGGATCGATCTGTGCCACGGAGTCTCCTTGTCATGAACTGCGGTGAACTCTGACTAAGCGCTTGCTTAGCTGTTACGATCCACCTTGCACCACGGTGAGACATCCGTCAACCGGTCTCGCCGGATGCGGCCCGGCTCATATCCGAGACCGTGCGGCAGCGACCCGGCACACAGGAGGCGAGCGTGAACGACGAGAGCATTCCGTCCCGATCCGAGCTCACCCGGCGGCGTCTGCTCGACGCCGCATTGGAGGCCTTCGCCGAACGCGGCTTCCACGGCACCACGACGCGCGACATCGCGTCGGCCGCCGGCATGAGTCCGGCGGCGGTGTACGTCCACTACCGCAGCAAGGAAGACTTGCTCTTCGAGCTCTCGCACACCGGCCACCAGGCCACCCTCGCGACCGTCGAGCAGGCCGACGACCCCGGTGCGGACCCGGCAGAGCGGCTCGCCTCGGTGATACGCGCATTCGCCGAGTGGCACGCGAGGGGACACACCAGCGCACGGATAGTGAACTACGAACTCACGAGTCTGACTCCCGAACACCGCCGCGAGATCGTCGAACTCCGCCGCGACATCACTCGGCGCGTGCGGGCGATCGTCGACGCCGGGATCGCCTCGGGCGCGTTCGACGTCGACGATCCCCACACGACCACGAACTCGCTCCTGTCGATGGGGATCGACATCGCTCGCTGGTACTCCGAGTCCGGCCCGCTCGACCCGAGCCGGCTCGGCGACTTCTACGCGGGCATCGCCCTCCGCGTGGTCGGCGCCGCTCCGGTGCGCGCCGATCGGCCCGATCCGTAGTCCGAATGAATTGATTTGCGACACACCGAGGCCAACCGGGAACATTCAGGGGCCGGTAATCGTCTGACAGAGTGAAGGACGACGAACCGATTCGCGGTTCGCCGGCTATGGGACGGAGGACGACATGAGCGACATCGCCACGACCGCACCCGCGAGGACGCCGCTGACTGCCGCAGACCGCTGCGATCGCTGCAGCGCCGCTGCCAAGGTGCGCGCCACCCTGCCGACCGGTGGAGAGCTGCTCTTCTGCCTCCACCACTACAACGATCACGAGGCCCGCCTCGTCGAGATCGGGGCGGTGGTCGACTGACCGCCGCGCCGGTCACGGCCGGCTGACTCCAGGCTCGAAGCCCTGCGAACCTACCAGGTTCGCAGGGCTTTGATCCTTTCGCGCAACTGTTCGGCGGTCGCCATCGCCGTCGGCGGACCGCCCAGGCGAGTGCGCAGCTCGTTGTGGACCTGGCCGTGCGGCTTGCCCGTCCGGTGGTGATGGAGCGCGACGAGGGTGTTCAACTCCTTGCGCAGGGCGTGCAGGTTCTCCCCCGTCTGCCGTTCAGCGGCGTTCGGAGCGGCCTGCGCCTGAGCGTCGTCGGCGGGACGCGCCTTGGCCGCGGCCGACCGTCGTGTCACCTGGTCGGCCTGCCGCTGCTGCAGCAGCGTTCGCACCTGGTCGGCGTCCAGCAGTCCGGGAAGTCCCAGATAGTCCGACTCCTCGTCGGAACCGACGAGTGTCGTGGTGCCGAACGAGGAACCGTCGTAGATCACCTGATCCAGTTCGGCGTCGGCGTGCAGCGATTCGAAGGTCTTCTCGTCCTCGCCCGGCTCGTCCTCGCGCTTGTTGGCCTGAGCCAGGAGCCCGTCCTCGAGTCCGTCCGACTCACGATGCGGCTTGCCCAGCACGTGATCGCGCTGCGCCTCGAGCTTGCTCGCCAGGTCGAGCAGCACCGGCACGGAGGGCAGGAAGACGCTCGCCGTCTCCCCCGGGCGCCGCGACCGCACGAATCGGCCGATCGCCTGCGCGAAGTACAGCGGAGTCGACGCATTGGTCGCGTACACCCCGACCGCCAGCCGCGGCACGTCGACGCCTTCGGACACCATGCGCACCGCGACCATCCACTCGTCCTGACTCGCCGAGAACTCGGCGATCCGGGAGGACGACTTCGGATCGTCGGACAGGATCAGCGCGGGCTTCTTGCCGGTCATCGACAGCAGGAGCTCGGCGTAGTCGCGCGCGGTCTGCTGGTCGGTCGCGATCACCAGTCCGCCCGCGTCCGGCACACCCGAGTCCCGCAGCTTCATCAGCCGACGGTGGGCTGCCGAGAGGACCGCGGGGATCCAGTCGCCGTGGGGGTCGAGCGCGGTGCGCCAGGCGCGCGAGGTCTGCTCGGCCGAGAGCGGCTCACCGAGCCGGGCGGTGAACTCCTCACCCGCGCTGGTCCGCCAGCTCGCCTGACCGGAGTATGCGAGGAAGACCACTGGCCGGACCACGCCGTCGCGCAGGGCGTCGGCGTAGCCGTAGGAGTGATCGGCCTTCGAGCGCTGCCCACCGCCCGGCTCCGGTTCGTAGGTCACGAACGGGATCGGGGAATCGTCCGAGCGGAAGGGTGTTCCGGTCAGCGACAGCCGCCGTTCCGCATCGCTGAACGCCTCCCGGATCCCGTCGCCCCACGATTTCGCGTCGCCGCCGTGGTGGATCTCGTCGAGAATCACCAGCGTCCGGTACTGCTCGGTGCGGACGCGGTGGCGGGACGGGTGCGCCGCCACCTGTGCGTACGTCAGGACCACACCGTCGAAGTCCGAGCTGGTCGACCCCGTCGAGTTGGAGAAGTTCGAGTCCAGCGCGATGCCGACGCGCGCGGCCGACTGTGCCCACTGGTGCTTGAGATGCTCGGTCGGCGCGACGACGGTGATCCGTTCCACGGTCCGGTCGGCCAGCAGTTCCGAGGCCACGCGCAGCCCGAAGGTCGTCTTTCCGGCACCCGGCGTCGCGACGGCGAGGAAGTCCTTCGGCCGTCTGGTCAGGTATTTCGTCAGCGCCCGCCGCTGCCAGGCGCGCAGCGGCGCGCCCGATCCCACGCGCCGAGCAGTCTCACCGTCGACCTCGTCCACCCCGTCACCGATTGTCGTCCCGGACCCGACTTCTGTCTCCGTGCTGGTCACCCTGCTCCTGCACCCTCCTCGCGAGAAAACCTCCACGAGTCTATCCCGGCCGCCGGACATCCTCGCGGTCGCCGCCGCACGCCTGCGCGCCACGCCCGCCGGCGGGGCGCTCGTTCCGGGCGTGGCGCCCATCCGCCATGCTGGTAGGCATCGACACCGAGCACCACGCGCCCACCGACGGCGAGGAGAACGCGAGTCAGGACGACCGGCAGAGCCGGGCGAGCCTGCCCGAAGTGATACGTGGAATCCCTCGTCTGGCGTGGCGGACGACGGTCAAGTCCTGGGACGACTCGATCATCGGCTGGGCCGCGCAGGCGGCGTTCTGGCAGGCTCTGTCGCTCCCCCCGCTGTTGCTCGGCGTACTGGGCAGCCTCGGATACATCGCCGACTGGTTCGGCCCCGACACCGTGCAGATCATCACGGAGCGCATCATCTCGTTCTCCGAACACGCCTTCACACCGAACGTGGTCGACGACCTCATCGCTCCGACCGTCGAGAACGTCCTCGGGCGGGGCCGAGTGGCGATCATGTCGGTGAGCTTCGTGATGTCTCTGTGGGCGGGATCGTCGGCGATGTCGTGCTTCGTCTCCTCGATCGTGCACGCACACGGACAGCACGAGATCCGCCACCCGGTGTGGCAGCGCATCTTCGCGCTGCTCATCTACATGGTCTTCCTGGTCTCCGGCGTCCTGGTGCTGCCGCTGGTGGCACTGGGGCCGACGTATCTGCACCAGATCCTGCCCGACGCGTGGGATCCGGCGATCTCCGATCTGGTCGACTGGGGCTACTTCCCGTTCGTGGGGGTGCTGTTGATCGGCGCGCTGGTGACGCTGTACCGGTTCGCGCTGCCGCATCCGGCGCCCTGGCACCGGCTGCTGCCGGGCGCCCTGTTCGCGGGTGTCTTCTTCTGGGTCGCGACGTACGTCCTGCGCTTCTACCTGACCGCGCTCACCCGCGCCGGCTACACCTACGGCGCCCTCGCGACGCCGATCGCGTTCCTCCTGTTCACCTTCTTCCTCGGCTTCGCGATCGTCGTAGGAGCCGAGTTGAACGCCTCGATCGAGGAACTGTGGCCGGCGCCGCGCGGCGGCGGGGTGGTGCGCAGCTGGGTCACCAGCCAGACCACCGAACTGACCGACACACTGCGCAATCGCGCACTGAACGGCCGCGCGTCGGGCGACGGCCGGGGCAGGGACGACGGCCGGGACGGGGACGATCCCGACGGACCCGCCCCGACCGCCCGCTGAGAATCGGTTACTTCTTCATCTTCTGGTAGATCTTCTTGCACTTCTCGCAGACCGGCGAGCCGGGTTTCGCGGACTTGGTGACCGGGAAGACCTCACCGCACAGGGCGACCACGTGAGTACCCATGACCGCGCTCTCGGCGATCTTGTCCTTCTTCACATAGTGGAAGACTTTCGGAGTGTCATCGTCCTCCTCAGTGCGTTCATCGATGTCCGGGCGTTCGATCGTCTGAGTAGCCATGACTCCATTGTGGACCACTGTGCAACCATGGAGGTATGGCGGAACGACGAGGACGCGATGGTGACGGCGACAGCTTCCTGATCACCAGCGCTGAACCCGACCGCGACGCCGTCTTCCGCGCCCGCAAGCGCCGCTATTTCCTGATGATGTCGATCCGTATCCCCGCACTGATCATCGCGTCGATCGTGTACGGCGTCACGCAGAACGGCTGGATCGCACTGGCGATCATTGTCGCGTCCATCCCGATTCCGTGGATCGCCGTTCTCAAGGCCAACGACCGGGAACCCCGCAAGCACGGCGAGGTGCCGATGTATCACTACGGCAGCACCCGCTCCGTGCAGCCGGAGATCGCGCCCGAGCCGCATCGCGATCGCTACGACGACCGGTCGCACCGGATCATCGAATCCGAGGTGGAGGGACGTCCCGATCCCGAGCACCCGGAACGCGAGTAGGGCTCAGCCCACCGCGCGTTCGTCGCGTCCGCCGCCGATACGGTCGCCGTCCACTCGGTCGCCGTCCACGCCGTCGGCCAGCCAGGTCGCGACCGCATCGTCGACCGGCATCTCCAGCGCCGCGCACAGCCCGACGACGGTCCCGAAACTCGGGCTCGGCATCCGGCCGGACTCGAGCTTGCGCAACGTCTCCGGCGAGATCCCGGCTGCGGCCGCCACCCGCACGGGATCGCGGTCGGCCCGTGCGGAGCGGAAGAGGACTCCGAGGCGTCTGCCTGCGGCGAGTTGCTCGGGAGTCAACGGGAGACGAACCATACCCGCAGCTTAGCGGTATTCGAATACCGCGGGGCTGCTACAGTGTCGGTATTTAAATACCAACGCTGGGAGATGACGATGATGGAGCTCAAAACGCCGGATGAGATCGGGAAGATGGCGGTCACCGGCGCGTTCGTCGCCGAGGTCCTCACCGACCTCTCACGTCTCGCGCGCCCGGGCGTCGACGTGATGGATCTGGAACATCACGCACGACGGCTGATCGCCGATCGCGGCGCGGTCAGTTGCTATTGGGACTACTCCCCCTCCTTCGGCCGAGGACCGTTCCGCAACGTCGTCTGCCTGTCCGTGAACGACGCCGTGCTGCACGGCCTGCCCGCCCCGCACGTCCTCGCACGCGGCGATCTCCTGACCATGGATTTCGCCGTCTCGATCGATGGCTGGACTGCAGATTCGGCGATCACCGTTCAAGTCGGCTTCGACGACGACGTCGATTCCCGCACCGACGATCCCGACGCACGACTGATCGACTCCACTCGCCGTGCTCTCGAGGCCGGCATCGCGGCCGCCCTTCCCGGAGGCCGACTCGGCGACATCTCCGCCGCCATCGGCGCCGTCGCCGCCGCCGACGGCTACCGCGTGAACACCGACTTCGGCGGCCACGGTCTCGGCCGCACCATGCACGAGGATCCACATGTCCCGAACGTCGGACGCGCCGGCCGCGGCCTCCGATTGAAGCCCGGAATGGTACTGGCTCTCGAACCGTGGTGGGCTGCGGGAACCGATGAGATCGTCTACGACGCCGACGGCTGGACGATCCGCTCGGCCGACGGGAGCAACACCGCGCACTCCGAGCACACCGTGGCGATCACCGAGGACGGACCGACCGTCCTCACCGCTCGCTGACAGCCGCCGTGTCCACAGTGTCTGCAGTCTCCACAGTGTCTGCAGTCTCCACAGTGTCTGCAGTCTCGACAGTGCATGCAGTCTCCACCGTCGCTGCAGTCTCGACCGTCCACGCCGACATTCGGCTGACGGCGCGAGCGGCGTCGGGCAGCCGAGAACGCAGCAGGTCCGCGAGTTCGCCGGGCCCGAAGCTCGCGACGACGGTCAACTCCACGTCGCGATCGTGGGCGACGTCGAGCAGTGCCGCCCACCGGGCGAGCGCGTCGGGGCCGGCGACGCACTCGTCGGGCATCGTCACCCGCCAGCGCGGAAAGCGCTCGGCCAGCGACAGGTAGTCCGATACATGGGCGGGGACCTCGCACAACTCGCCGAACCCGAACTCCACCGTCCCCTCTTCGTCCATCTCTTCGCCGGAGGGGACCGGGCGGCCGCCCCCGGCGCGTCGCACGGATCCCGCACCGCAGATCGTCCAACGCCCCCGACGGAAGCCGCCGGCGGCGAGGACGACCGCCGCACCCGCCTCCCGCAGATCGCGGCCGTCGTCCAGGGTCGCGACGGTGAAGATGTCTTCGATCGTCGCGATGGTCGGCTCGAATGCAGAGTGGAACAACGGGTTCGGCATCAGCTCGGCGGGCGCGCGATTCGAGGTCACGATGATACGGATCCGGCGGCGGTGCAACTCACGCAGCACTCGGTCGAGCAGCACTCCGTCGGCCGGGTCGTGGACGGTGAACTCGTCCAGGCAGACCGCCCGCGCCGAACCGACCAGTGCGGACACGCTCGGGGCGAGCCCGCCGGTCGCACCGATACCGTCGTGCAGATCCCGGAAGAACTCGTGCAGATGCCATCGGCGCGCACCGAGTGCCGCGATCACGGCGTCGACGAGCCAACTCTTACCGCGGCCGGGCGGACCGTGGAGGTAGACGTTCTCCTCACCGGACAGCAACCGCAGCACGGCGAGTTGTCCATCGGTGAGACGCAGCCCTTCCCGTGCCGCGCGCTGATGCACTGCCGCACGGACCGCGGCGCGGCGCTCCCGGTCCGCACGCATCGCTCGCTGCTCTCGCCACTTCCACATAACGAACGCTCTATGTTCGTAGAGGGTGATTCAATGAGTGCCGTGCCCGATCTCACTCCCAGGACCGATCGCCGTGAGGCGATCTGCGAGGCCGCGCTCGACCTCGCCGCCGCCGGAGGCAACCGCGCGGTGACCCACTCGGCCGTCGACCGGACTCTCGACCTGCCCAAGGGATCGACGTCCTACTACTTCCGCACCCGTGCAGCACTCCTCGGCGGCGCGATCGCGCATCTGACCCGGACCTCGCGCGCCGCCTTCCACCGCGTGTCGGCGACCGCCGAGTCGTCGGGCACGTCACCGGGCACGGTCATCGCCGACTATCTTCACCATCTGACCGGCGTGCGGATGCGCGATGTGCGTGCCCGTTACGCCCTCGCCCCGGACGCCGCCGAAGCCGGCACGGCGACGGCGCTGAGCGAGTGCCTCTTCTCCCGGTCCGCAGCCATCGCGCTCTTCGCCGCCCGTTCCCGTGTCTCTCGCGAGCGGGGTGCGGACGATCTGGCCGAGGATCTGATGGTGTTCTGCGAGGGCGTCACGGCTCTCGCCTACTTCTCCGGCACGGTGCGCGATGCGCGGGAACTTCGGGATGCGATCGGTCGTTACTTTCCTGACCTGGTCCAATGAGCCGATTCCACCGCGCAGCGGTAGACTAAGCAACTTCTCAGCAACCACGGGGAACCTTTCCGGCACCCGCGACGTTGGACCTGGTGAACGCACTGATGAAACGCATCTCCAGGAGGTCGCATGGCTCACTCGACGATTGCCCGCCCGTCCGAAGCTCGTTCCACCCGTACTCGCCCGGCTCTCACCGAGCAGGATCTGGATGCGCAGTCACCCTCGGCCGACCTCGTCCGCGTCTACCTCAACGGCATCGGCCGCACCGCTCTGCTGACCGCTGAGCAGGAGGTCGACCTGTCCAAGGCCATCGAGGCCGGGCTGTATGCGAAGCATCTCCTGGCCACCAAGAAGCGCCTCAGCCCGGCAAAGAAGCGCGATTACGCCATTCTCGTCCGCGAGGGCGAACAGGCTCGCGCGCATCTGCTCGAGGCGAACCTGCGCCTGGTGGTCTCCCTGGCCAAGCGCTACACCGGCCGGGGCATGCCGCTGCTCGACCTCATCCAGGAGGGCAACCTCGGTCTGATCCGCGCCGTCGAGAAGTTCGACTACGCGAAGGGCTACAAGTTCTCGACCTACGCGACCTGGTGGATCCGCCAGGCGATCAGCCGCGGCATGGCTGATCAGAGCCGCACCATCCGCCTGCCCGTCCACCTCGTGGAGCAGGTCAACAAGCTGGCCCGTATCCGCCGCGAACTGCACCAGCAGCTCGGCCGGGAGGCCACCGACGAGGAACTGGCCCTGGAATCGGGCATCCCGGCTGAGAAGATCGCCGATCTGATGGACCACAGCCGCGATCCGGTGAGCCTGGACATGCCCGTCGGCAACGACGAGGAGGCGCCGCTCGGCGACTTCATCGAGGACGCCGAGGCCACCTCGGCCGAGACCGTCGTCATCGCGAACCTCCTGCACTCCGACATCCGCTCGGTGCTCTCGACGCTCGACGAGCGGGAAATGCAGGTCATCACGATGCGGTACGGCCTCGAAGACGGTCAGCCGCGCACGCTCGACCAGATCGGCCGCGCCTTCGGGCTCTCGCGCGAGCGTGTCCGCCAGATCGAGCGCGAGGTCATGACCAAGCTGCGTCAGGGCGACCGCGCCGAGAAGCTCCGCGCTTACGCGAGCTGATCCGATGAGGGACCGCGCCGCGGTCCCGCCCCAGACCGGCGGCTGCGGTCGATGATCCCCCGAGTCAACCCAGCCGCCTCGGCCCGGTGTCCGCGAGTGTGGGCACCGGGCCGACATCTATGTGCGACCCCAGGACCGAGATCCCGTCGGGCGAGGCGAGGATCGGGTCGAGCGTGAGCTCGCGGATCTCGGGGACGTCGTCGATCAGCGCCGACACCCGCTGGAGCAACTCCACCAGCGCGTCCGGATCGGTGTGGTCCTCGGCCAGCAGCGTCCGGACACTCGGCTCGTCGACCAGTTCCCTGGCATCGTGCTCAGTCAGCGGGATCGACCGGAAGCTCCGGTCACCGAGCGCCTCGAACAGCCGTCCGGAGAGGCCGAACGACATCAGCGAACCGAACGACGGACTGTCGGAGACGCGGAGGTACATCCCGACGCCTTTCGGCGCCATCCGCTGCACCTGGAGCGACGAGTCGCCGGTGAGGGTCTGCAGTTCGTTGAACGCGGTGATGACCGCGGTCGCGTCGGACAGGTCCAGCCGGGCGCCCTCCCGGTCCACCCGACCGACCCAGGCCGGCGAGGTGGACTTCACCACGACCGGGAATCCCAGCTCACGCGCCGCCGCAGACGCCTCGTGCATCGTCCGGACGTCCCGGAACGGAACCACTTCGATGCCGAAGTGCCCGAGCACGTACGACCCCTCGCGCGGAGTGAGCGAGCGCGGGCCGTCGGCCATCGCCTCTCGCACGAAGCTGCGCGCGTCCTCCGGCCGCGAATCCGGGATGGGTGCGGGCGCGGCGGCCGGCCGCGACCGCCACCGGGAGTAGCGCCACGCCTGCGCCAGCGCGCTCGCAGCGCGCTCGGGCGTCGGGTACGACGGGATCGACCCGCGCACGGGCAGCCCGTCCGGTCCGGTGCGCGACAGACCGGGCGGAACACCCTCCACCGCGAGGAAGGTCGTCACGACCGGTTTGGTCGGAACATCGCCTCCGTCGGCCGGGCGGGTCGCTTCCAGCAGGCCCAACGCGTAGTCGGACGAGTCGACGGCCACCGGCGGGACGAACACCACGATCACCGCGTCGATCGCGTCGTCGTTCATCGCCTCGGCGACGGCGGCCGACAGTGCGTCGTGTGTCACGGCCGGCCCCAGATCCACGATCGAGACCACTTCGAGGCCCGAGCTGCGGGCGGTGTTGGCAGCCAGGGACGCGATGACCGACGAGTTTCCGAGGATGGCCGTCCGGGGACCGTCGGGCAGCGGCTGGTAGGCCAGCACGGTAGCGGAGTCGAAGAGCTCCGCGATCGTCTCGACCTGGATCACCCCGGCCTGTTCCAGCACCATCTGCGCCACGCGGTCGTCGCGCACCGGACCGGTGCGCTGGGCGTGTACCGGCGACATCGCCCCGCTGCCCGACTTGATCGCGACGATCGGCTTCTTGGACGCCACCCGGCGGGCGATCCGCCCGAACTTGCGCGGATTGCCGAAGCTCTCCAGGTACAGCAGCACCACGTCGGTGTCGTCGTCGGTGTCCCAGTACTGGAGCACGTCGTTCCCGGACACATCGGCGCGGTTGCCCGCGGAGACGAACGTCGACAGGCCGAGCCGGCGGTGGGCGGCGGTGTCGAGGATCGCGATGCCGAGCGCACCGGACTGGCAGAAGAATCCGACGCGGCCCGCCCCCGGAATGCGAGGAGCCAGTGACGCGTTCAGCGCGATGTCGGGATGGTTGTTGACCACACCGAGCGCGTTGGGCCCCACCAGGCGCATCCCGTGGGCGCGGACCTGTTCGGCGAGCCGCTTCTCGTTCTCCAGCCCGGCCTCGCCTTTCTCACCGAAGCCCGCCGACACCACCACCAGGGTCCGCACGCCTTTGGCGAGACAGTCGTCGAGCACTTGGTCTATGCGCGCGGCAGGCACCGCGATGACGGCCAGATCCACCGGGTCGGGGATGTCGCGCACCGTCGAATAGGAGCGGATCCCGCGCACCGACGGCGGTGCGGTGCGCGGCGGTCGTCCGGGACCGCGGCGGGGCTGGGCGTCGTCCGGTTCGGACGCCACCGCCGAACCGTTCACCGGGAACACCGGCCCGGTGAAGCCGGCCGCGAGCACATTCGCCAGCAACACGTTGCCGACCTTCTTGGGGTCGGCGGAGGCACCGATGACGGCCACCGACGAAGGACGCAGCAGATTCGCGATGCTGCGTGCCTCCGAGGCACGCTCGCGGGCGTTGCGCACCGCCGTCAGCGCCTCGGTGGGATCGATCAGGAACTCGACGTGCACGGTGCTGCCGTCGAAGGCCCGGCTGATCTGATATCCCGCATCACGGAAGACGGCCACCATGTTGGGGTTCTCCGACAGCACCTCCGCCTCGAACCGGGTGAAGCCGTTCTCCGCCGCCGCACCCGCCAGGTGCTCGAGCAGGATCGGACCCAACCCACGGCCCTGGTGATCGTCGGCGACCACGAAGGCCACCTCGGCGGAGGTCGGTTTACCGTCCGCCGCGAGCCCCTCGTACAGCCCCATCGCGATCACCCGGTCGCCGAGGAAGGCCAGCAGGGCGACGCGGTTGCGGTAGTCCACCGTCGTCATGCGCACCACTTCACGCGGCGGGAGCGTCGGCGTCGGACCGAAGTACCGCATGTAGCGGGTGCGTTCGCTGAGACCGTTGTGGAACTCGACGAGCAGGTCGGCGTCGGCGGGCATGATGGGCCGGATGTGAACCACGCCTCCGTCCGAGGCGAGGACGTCGGCGCTCCACTGCCGCGGGTACTCGCGCGGGAGCGCGTCCTCGGTCGTCGGCGTGTCCTCCGTATCGCTCGCGGTGTCCGTCGATCCGGTGTCGGGCGTGTCAGTCACGAGGATCCTCCGGGTCCAGGCCGTGCAGCGGGAACACCGCTCGGCGGGTGGCGATGATGGCTTTGTCGGTCTGCCGCTGGGCGGTCTCCGAGACGCCGTCGGGTGGTTCTGCGCTGCCGTCGCCGTCCCAGCGGACGAAGTCGGTGACGCCGCCGTCTCCCATCGTGGCCTCCGGCGGCCGCGCGTAGTCGGGGTGAACCGTCTTCGCCAGATCCTGCGCGCCGGCGAGCCAGTCGTCCCCGATGCGGGTCTGCGCGGGCACGTCGCGATCGAGCGCCGCGCCGATCAGATGCGTCCAGCTGCGCGGGACCACGTTGATCACGCCGTATCCCCCGCCGCCGACGGCCAGCCAGCGTCCCTCGCAGTACCGGTCGGCGAGTTCGCGCAACGCCCGGACCGCGGCGGCGTGGCCGTCGACGGTCAGTGCCAGGTCGGTGAGCGGGTCGTCGCGGTGGCTGTCGACACCGATCTGCGTCACCAGGATCTGCGGCTTGAACGCCTCCACCATCGACGGAACGACGGCGTGAAAGGCGCGCAGCCACAACGAGTCCGGCAGCCCGGGCATCAGTCCGACGTTCACCGCGGTGCCCGTGGCCGGTCCCTCGCCCACTTCGGTGGCCCAGCCGGTGCCGGGCCACAGCGTCGCGGGGTGCTGATGCAGCGACACCGTCATCACCCGCGGGTCGCCGATGAACTCGGCCTGCACGCCGTCTCCGTGGTGCGCGTCGACGTCGATGTAGGCGATCCGGTCGTAGCCGTGCTCGAGCAGCCAGCGGATCGCGATCGAACAGTCGTTGTAGATGCAGAAGCCGGCGGCGTGGCCCTTCATCGCGTGATGCATGCCGCCGCCGATGTTGACCGCTCGGCGCACACTTCCGGACGCGATCGCCGCGGCCGCGGCCACCGAGCCGCCGACCAGCATCGCTCCCGCATCGTGCATGCCCTCGAAGATCGGGTTGTCCGCGCTGCCGAGGCCGAAGAGACGCTCGAGGACCGGGCCGTTGAGCGAGGCGGTGCCGTAGCTGACGGCCCGGACCGCGTCGACGTAACCCTGCGTGTGGACGGTGGTCAGGAGCCCGTCGTCCACCGGCAGCGGCTCGATCGTGTCCACGTCGTCGAGCACACCGAGGCTGCGCGCCAGCGACATCGTGAGGGCGAGGCGCACCGGACTCATCGGGTGGGTGTAGGCCCACTTGTACTCCATGAAGTGCTCGCTCCAGATGATCGCCGCACTCATCGCCTCGCCTCTTTTCGCATCACCCTGTCACGCTAACGGTTTCACGCCACTCGGGGACTGCATCAGGTGCCCCTGACGCCCTGCCTTACAGGTAACCTGAACTGAGGCGAAAGGACTGAGGCTTCGTGAACGATCTTGTCGATACCACAGAGATGTATCTGCGGACGATCTACGACCTTGAGGAGGAGGGGATCATCCCGCTGCGCGCTCGCATCGCCGAGCGCCTGGAACAGAGTGGACCGACGGTCTCGCAGACGGTGGCGCGCATGGAGCGCGACGGGCTCCTGCGCGTCGCAGGCGATCGGCATCTCGAACTCACGGACAAGGGCCGCAATCTGGCCATCTCAGTGATGCGCAAGCACCGATTGGCCGAGCGGCTGCTGGTGGACGTGATCGGTCTGCCGTGGGACGAGGTGCACGACGAGGCCTGCCGCTGGGAACACGTGATGAGCGAGAACGTCGAGCGGCGCATCGTCGAGGTCCTCGACAACCCGACCACGTCGCCGTACGGCAATCCGATTCCCGGGCTGGAGCAGCTCGGGGTCGAGGCCAGTGCGCGCGAGGACACCTCGGTGCGGCTCGTCGACCTCCCCCAGGGTGAGAGCACTGTCGTGATCACGCGTATGTCCGAGCACGCGCAGGCCGACCCGGAGTTGATCTCCGAGCTGCGGCAGGCCGGCGTGGTGCCGAACGCGCGCGTGTCGGTGAACGTGACACCCCGTGCGGTCATCATCAACACTCCCGGACACGAGGGGCTGACGCTGTCCTCGGAGATCTCGCACGCGATCTTCGTCAACAAGACCTGATCACCGCACGGTCAGCCGGCCGGCTCGTGCACCGGGGCGGGCAGAGGGCCGCCGAGGCTCTCGGCGATCTCGTATGCGAGTTCGGCGAGTCCGCGCAGTTCCCTCGGTCGCATGCCGTTGATCAGTGCGGTGTCGAGCAGGTTCGCGAGATGGTAGTCGGGGTCGGCGTCGTGCGCCACGCCGAACGCCACGCCCGCGTACGCGCCCTCCCCGGCCATGTAGTGCAGATGCCCGAGCAGTGTGGCCGCCGCCGCGCGGGCATGGCCGTCGAGCCGTCTGGTCAGGGTGCGCCACAGATCCTCCGCCGCGCCGCGCTGTTCGGTGAGCGAGAGTCCGAGCAGCGCGTCGCGCACATGTACCGACATCAGCGCTTCGGCGAGGGTGTTCACGTCCGCGCACGTCAGATCGGTGTCGCCGGCGCTGAAACGGGCCAGCGTTCCCAGCGCGAATGCGAGCCCCTGCGCGTCGACGCGGCCGGGTTCGTGCCGCACCGGAACCGGTGACACGCCGCGGCAGCCCGCCCGGGCGCAGTGCGGTTCCGGCGACAGCAGCGCAAGCATCTCCGACCGCCGCGCCAGAATCCGTCTGCCGGAGTGGACCGCGCGCTCCAGCGCGGTCGGCGAGGCGTTGGGGTCCGACAGCACTCCGGTGGCCGGCACCGCCGCGGTGAACGGATAGGGCGCCGCTCGGCCCCCGGCCGGTCGCCACACGGTGTGCCACCGGCTGCCCGAGGCGGCCTGTGCCATCGCGAACGCCGCGGACAGTCCGCCCGCGGGGCCGAAGCCCTTGTTCGCAGCCGCCGCGACGGCGCGGTAGCGGTCGTCGTCGGGCGGGTAGCGGTCGTCGACGATCACCGCGACGGTGCCGATGGCCCCGTAGGAGGCCGCGAGCGTCCCCAACCGGATGAACAGTTGCCGCATGCCGGCGGACGGCGAACCGTTCTTGGTCAGGCACAGATCGTGCCGCATGGTCGCCACGACAGTGCGGTCGGCACCGAACACCAGCAGCACGATCGACTGTTCGGGCACGAAGCCGAGCAGTCCCGGGACCGCGGCGAGCAACTTGTCGGGATCGGAGCGACCGTCGGTGTGGCCGCCTGCGGGAATGCTGAGTGAATTGGTCATGCACCCACGCTGGCCTCGACGCGGCCGGCCGGGAAGACCCCGCCGGCCGATGTTGACCGACAAGGCGTCGATGCACAGATCGACCTGGGCGTATGCCCGTCGGTGGTGCGTCAGCCGCCGAACGCGCGTGTCCGTGCGGCGTCGAACAGCGTGCGAGTGGCGCCCAGTTCCTCGGCGCCGAGATCGTCGCCGCCCGGACGCCGATTCTGCACGTAGACGCGGATGTCCCCCTGCTGCGCCACGAACTCGGTCACCGAACTCGTCGGCGGCGGCGCGGGCTGATCGGCCGGTCCCATTCGGATGCGGCGCTCGAGCCGGACTCCGGGAACACCGCCGTCGACGGGAGTGACCTCGGTCGCCACCGACGTGCCGACCGTTCCGCCGAGAGCGAACTCCCCGCACCGGCGGACCCGCGCAACGAAGTCGTCGAAGCTGTCGGTGGCGCGCACCACCATCGTGGTCAGCGTCCCCTGCGCGGGCCCTCCCGGCCCCACGAGCACCCTCGCCGTCGGCGCATCCACCGGCGCCGGAGTGCAGTCGGCCGGGGTGTTCTCACCGCGGAGCGGACGGAACGTGATGTCCGCCAGGATGCCCGGGACCTGGGCGGACGGGACCGGCTGCCCGGGGCCGTAGGGGAACGCCGAACTCGGTACCGACTTCGACGAGAGGTCCAGTGACGGGACTGCCTCTCCCGTCACGGCGCACGCCGACGCCGCCCCGGCCACCATCAACAAGGCAGCCACAGACTTCACTCCAGCAACAAGTCGCACACCACCACTGTGCCATCCGCGCGGCCGCGACACGGGAATGACCCGCCGCGGAGCCGTGTTGAACGCGATGAGTCCCGTACGGGACAATGAGATGTTCCATTCGAAGGGAGAGACCATGGACGAGCGGCAGGACGACCCCCGCAAGCTCTACGATCTCGAGTTCCCGGCTCCCGCCGTGTACGGCGCCGACGGCGACGGACCGGTGCTGATCCACGCCCTCGAGGGCTACGCCGACGCCGGACACGCCGTCGCGCTGGCCGCGACGCACCTGCGCGAGGCCCTCGACTCCGAACTGGTCGCGACGTTCAACACCGACGAGTTGATCGACTACCGGTCGCGGCGGCCGATGATCTCCTTCAGCGGTGTGGAGTTCGACGGGATCGACATGCACAAGCTCACCGTCCACGCGGTGCGCGACAACGCCGGGGTTCCGTTCCTGCTGTTGGACGGACCCGAGCCCGACCTGCGCTGGGAGCAGTTCACCACCGCGATCACCGCACTCGCCGAGCGGTTCGGCGTCTCGCAGGTGGTCGGTCTGAACTCGATCCCGATGGCGGTTCCGCACACGCGGCCTGCCTCGATCACCGCGCACGGCAACGATTCGGACGCTCTCGGCGACCTGAACCGCTGGGGCAACCCGATGAAGCTGCCCGCCAGCGCGTCGATGCTCCTCGAACTGCGGCTCGGCCAGGCCGGCTACCGCACCGCGGGCCTGTCCGCGCACGTTCCGCACTACCTGGCGCAGGCCAACTATCCCGGCGCGTCCGCCGCACTGATCCAGGCGATCGGAAAGGTCGCCGGTCTCGATCTGCCGGTCGCGGCGCTCGAGAACGCCGCGGAGCAGATGCGCGAGCAGATCGACGGCGAGGTGGCCTCCAATGCGGAGGTCGCGGCCGTCGTCACGTCGCTGGAGAACCAGTACGACGCCTACATGCGCGCGAAGAACGAGCAGGCCTCGCTGCTGGCCGCCGACCAGGACGTCCCCTCGGGCGACGAACTGGGTGCGGAGTTCGAGCGGTTCCTGGCCGAACACGCCGCGGAGTTCGACGGACTCGGCGACGGCGCCTTCCCGGAGCCGGACGACGAGAGCGACACCGGACCCGACGACACACAAGGACGTGATCCGAGCTGACGACGCCGGCCACGGAACCGAGCGACACCGTTCCGCTGACGCCCACCACTGACGAAGATCTCGCATTCGAGAGGTTCACGACGTGGTGGGCGTCTCGCGGGCTCGACCTGTACCCGCATCAGGAGGAGGCGCTCCTCGAGCTCGTCTCGGGCAGCAACGTGATCCTGGCGACGCCGACCGGATCGGGCAAGTCGCTCGTCGCCTCCGGCGCCATCTATTTCGCGCTCTGCCGGGGGCGGCGCGCGTATTACACAGCGCCGATCAAAGCCCTGGTCAGCGAGAAGTTCTTCGATCTGTGCGATCAGTTCGGTGCCGCCAATGTCGGTCTGCTCACCGGCGACGCGTCGGTCAACGCCGACGCGCCGATCGTGTGCGCGACCGCCGAGATCGTCGCCAACATCGCCCTGCGCGACGGCGCCGGATCCGACGTCGGCGTCCTGGTGGCCGACGAATTCCACTATTACGGCGAGTCCGACCGCGGCTGGGCCTGGCAGGTCCCCCTGATCGAACTGCCGGATCCGTCGCCCGAGACCGCTGTCGACCGGCAGCCGCAGTTCCTGCTGATGTCGGCGACGCTGGGCAGCATGGACTTCTTCGTCGACGACCTCACTCGCCGCACCGGCCGCACCACCGTGCCGGTGACCGGTGCGCAGCGGCCCGTGCCACTGCAGTACCGATACGCGATCACCCCGATCCACGAGACGATCGCCGAGCTGATCGACGCCGGCCGGGCGCCGGTCTACGTGGTTCATTTCACGCAGCAGCAGGCCGTCGAACGCGCCCAGGCGCTGCTGTCGGTGAAGATCTGTGACAAGGAGGAGAAGGCGGCCATCGCCGAGGCGATCGGCGACTTCCGGTTCCAGACCGGCTTCGGTGGCACCCTGTCGAAACTCCTGCGGTCGGGCATCGGCGTGCATCACGCGGGCATGCTCCCCCGCTACCGGCGGCTCGTCGAACGGCTGGCGCAGGCCGGCCTGCTGAAGGTGGTCGCCGGAACCGACACCCTCGGCGTGGGCATCAACGTACCGATCCGCACCGTGCTGTTCGCGGGCCTGACCAAGTACGACGGCCACCGGGTGCGCCGGCTGCGAGCGCGGGAGTTCCACCAGATCGCCGGCCGTGCCGGCCGGGCGGGTTTCGACACCGTCGGCTACGTGGTGGCCCAGGCACCCGAACACGACGTCGAGAACGCGCGCGCCGTGGCGAAGGCGGGCGACGACCCCAAGAAGCTGCGGAAGGTGGTGCGCCGCAAAGCCCCCGAGGGGTTCGTCAGCTGGGGCGAGAAGACCTTCGAAACGCTGATCGACGCTCCCGACGAAGAGTTGAAGTCGCATTTCCGGATGACCACCGCGATGCTGATGGAAGTGCTCGAACGGCCCGGCGACTGCTTCGCGGCGCTGCGGCATCTGCTCGAGACCAACCACGAACCGCGCTCGCGGCAACTGCGCCACATCAAGCACACCATCGCGCTGTACCGCGACCTGTGCGAGACCGGGATCGTGACGAAGCTCGACCGGCCCGCGGCGGACGGGAAGCACGTGGAACTCTCCATCGACCTGCCGGAGAACTTCGCCCTCACCAATCCGCTCTCGGCGTTCGCGGTCGCCGCGTTCGAACTCCTCGACACCGATTCGGACACCTACGCGCTCGATGTGATCTCGATACTCGAATGCACCCTCGACGATCCGCGCCCCGTGCTCGTCGCGCAGCGCAAGCAGGCGCGCGACGCCGCCGTCGCCGAGATGAAGGCCGACGGGATCGAGTACGAGGAGCGCATGGAGCGACTCGAGCAGATCACGTGGCCGCAGCCGCTCGCCGAGGAGATCGGTTTCGCATACGAGACCTATCGCCGGGGCCATCCCTGGCTGGCGAACACTCCCCCGTCGCCCAAATCCGTCCTGCGGTACATGCGGGAGCGGTCGATGACCTTCACCGAGCTCATCTCCGACCTAGGGCTCGCGCGCAGCGAGGGCGTCGTCCTGCGGTACCTGACCGACTGCTACCGCGCACTGAACAGCGGGTTGCCGATGTCGGCGGTCACCGACGAGATCGAGGACATCACCGACGAACTCGGCGATCTGATCCGCGACGTCGACTCCAGCCTCATCGACGAGTGGGAGCAGCTCACCGCTCAGGTGTGAGGTCGACGGCGGTGCCGTCGGTGCCGCCGGACCGCGTGCCCGCCGGGGTCACCGCGCCTCCGTCGGCCACCAGTTCGGCGATGTCGGCGGCCAGCGCGCGGTAGGCCTCGCCCCGGCCCGACGACTCCCGGTACACGAGGCCGATCGTGCGGCCGGGCCGCGGACGCGCGAACTCGGCCGTGGCGAGTCCACCCGCCGCGGTCTCGACGGCCACCGCGGTCTGCGGGATCAGCGTCACTCCCAGACCGCCTTCGACACACTGCACGGCGGTCGTGAGCGACGCGGCCCGCGTCTGACGCAGATCGGGTGAGACGCCGGCGAGCTGACACACCTCGAGAGCCTGGTCGCGCAGGCAGTGTCCTTCGTCGAGCAGCAGCAGCGGAAGATCCTCCAGCATCTTCGGCGACAGCCGCTTCCGTCCGGCGAGCGGATGTCCTTGCGGCAGCGCGAGGACGAAGTCCTCGGCGTACATCGGGATCTCGCCGATCCCCGGTGCGCCGGCGGGCAGGGCGAGGACCGCCGCATCGAGGGCTCCGTCGCGCAATTGTCCGAGCAGACGGTCGGTCTGATCCTCCACCACCAGCAGATCGAGCGCCGGTCGGCGCTCGGCGAGCCCGTGCAGCACCCGGGGCAGGATGTAGGGCGCGATCGTCGGGATCAATCCCAACCGGAGAGTCCCCGACAGCGGGTCGAGGTCGCCGGCGGCATCGAGCAGGAAGTCGTCGACGGCGTCGCACACCGCGATCGCCGACCCGAGCAGCCGGCGGCCCTCCGCCGTCAGCATCACCCGCCGGGTGGTCCGTTCGACGAGCCGGAGTCCGAGCCCCGCCTCCAGTCCGGCCAGCGCCTGTGACAGCGAGGGCTGACTGACCCCGAGTTCGGCTGCGGCGGAGCCGAAGTGCAAGTGCTTCGCCACGGACACGAACGCCCTCAGTGCGGTGATGGGCGGCTGATAACTTTGATCGGTCATGCCTATCAATATAGTGACTACTATCGCATTTGCTTTTCACTGGGTTTCGGGCAGAATGGACTCCAGGCGGGAAACCGACCGTTTCTCCGCCGGAATCTTCTCTCCCGCAACATGAATCCGAATTGAAGGAGTACACACATGGCTCTGCTCACCATCGGCGACCAGTTCCCGGCCTACAACCTCACCGCCGTCATCGGCGGCGACCTCTCGAAGGTCGACGCGCAGCAGCCGGACGACTACTTCACCACGGTCACCAGCGACGACCACGCGGGCAAGTGGCGCGTCGTCTTCTTCTGGCCGAAGGACTTCACCTTCGTCTGCCCCACCGAGATCGCCGCCTTCGGCAAGCTGAACGACGAGTTCGCCGACCGCGACACCCAGGTGCTCGGCGCCTCGATCGACTCGGAGTTCGTCCACTTCCAGTGGCGCGCCCAGCACGAGGACCTCAAGACCCTCCCCTTCCCGATGCTCTCGGACCTCAAGCGCGAGCTGGTCGAGGCCACCGGCGTCCTCAACGCCGACGGCGTCGCCGATCGCGCCACCTTCATCATCGACCCGAACAACGAGATCCAGTTCGTGTCGGTCACCGCGGGCTCGGTCGGCCGCAACGTCGACGAGGTCCTGCGCGTGCTCGACGCCCTGCAGTCCGACGAGCTGTGCGCCTGCAACTGGCGCAAGGGCGACCCGACCATCAACGCGGGCGAGCTCATGAGCGCGGGCGTCTGATTCCGGCCGTTCCCGGATCTCCCACGCCACCTCACACTCGAAGGGATCGAGCGATATGAGCATCGACAACCTGAAGAACGCACTCCCCGAGTACGCCAAGGATCTCAAGCTGAACCTCTCCTCGATCAGCCGCACCACGGTGCTGAACGAGGAGCAGCTGTGGGGCACGCTGCTGGCCACCGCCGCGGCGACCCGCAACGCCACCGTGCTGCGTGAGATCGCCGACGAAGCCGCCGACAACCTGTCGGCGGAGGCGTACAACGCCGCCCTCGGCGCCGCCTCGATCATGGGCATGAACAACGTGTTCTACCGCGGCCGCGGCTTCCTCGACGGCAAGTACGACGACCTGCGTCCCGGTCTGCGGATGAACATCATCGGCAACCCGGGCGTGGACAAGGTGAACTTCGAGCTCTGGTCGCTGGCGGTGTCGGCGATCAACGGCTGCGAGCACTGCGTCGGCGCGCACGAGAACGTCGTCCGTGAGGGCGGGCAGGACCGCGAGGTCGTGTTCGAGGCCCTCAAGGCCGCGTCGATCGTGGCCGGCGTCGGCCAGGCGATCACCTCCGCCGAGGCACTCGCCGCCGCGGGAGTCTGACGGACTGCCGCCCGCACCACTGCGGGCCACATGCGGGCAGGCCCCGAGCGCGTGAACTTCACGCGCTCGGGGCCTGCCGTCATTTCAGGTGGGCAACCGCCGTCTGACGTCAGTCAGTCGGTCAGGCGGCGGCCACCTCCTCAGTCCTGAAATTCACCATTTCTCGGACCACCTCCTTCCCTGTTGACGAGCAGAACGCTACGCCGATGCCCGGAGCGGCCGCAACGGGTTTTCCGGGGAGGCTTCGGGGTATCGATGTGGTGGCCGTCGATATCGGTGGCTACAGCTCCCGCACGGCTTTCGCCACCCGATCGGCGAGCTCCCCCACCTCGTCCGCGGTCATGATGAACGCCGGCGAGATCTGCAGTGCGCCCTGACCGGCCACCCGGCCGCTGACACCGTGCTCGCGCAGCTTCGTCACGGCGGCCGCTCCCTTCGACGGGTCGGCGAGCTGTACCGCCGTCACTGCTCCCAGACCGGTGCGGACCTCGCCGACCTGAGACAGCTCCGCGAGCGGCGCGAACGCCGCGGCGAGGTCGGACTCGAGACGGCTCGCCGTCTCGAGCAGTCCCTCGCGCTCGATGATGTCGAGGTTCACCAGTGCGGCCGCTGCCGCTGCGGCGTGGCCGCCGTAGGTGTATCCGTGGCGCCACCACGTGCCGCCGGCGAAGAACGGCGCCGCCACCCGCGGCGCGACCACCAATGCGCCCATCGGCACATACCCGCTGGTGAGTCCCTTGGCCGTGGTCATCATGTCGGGATCGAGACCGAATCGGGAGGAGGCGAACCACTCCCGGGCCCCGATACGGCCGAACCCGGTGACCACCTCGTCGGCGATGAACAGCACGTCGTGGTCGCGGCAGATCTCGCGGACTTCGCGCAGGTAGCCCTCCGGCGGCGGATACACTCCGCCCGCGCCCAGGATCGGCTCGGCGATGAAGGCCGCGATGCGATCGGCTCCGATCCGCTCGACCAGCCCCAGGAGACTCTTCGCGTCATCCCACGCGACGGTCTCGGTGTCGGACATCAACTCGCCGTAGCCCTCGCCGTTGGCGTCTATGCCCGCGAGCGAAGTGCCCGCGACGTGCATCCCGTGATACGCCCGGCTGCGTCCGACGACGATCGTCTTGTCGGGCGCGCCCTGCTCGACCCAGTACCGGCGCGCCAGTTTGACCGCCGACTCGACCGAATCACTGCCGCCAGAGGTGAACAGCACCTTCGAACCCGGTACCGGCGCGATCGCGGCGATGCGCTCGGCGAGTTCGACGGTGATCTCCGACGCCACGTCGCCGAAGTTCGAGTAGTGCGCGAGCGTCGACAGCTGCCGCGCCACCGCGTCGGCCACCTCGGTGCGACCGTGACCGATGTTGGCGAACCACAGACCCGCGGTGGCGTCGATGTATTCCCTGCCGCTGTCGTCGTAGACACGCGTCCCGCGTCCGCGCGTCACGATGAACGGTCCGTCCGCGGTCACCGCACCCATGTCTGCAAAGCCGTGCCAGAGAGAACCCATGCCTTGAATATCGCACTTCACCCCGGGTTGCGCTTCCCTCTCAGCCGGACTCCGCGAGCCGGGCGAGACGGTCGATCGACGACGCCAGCCGTTCGCTCGTCGTCGCCCTGGCGCGGGCTTCGCGCTTGGGGTCGTGCAGTTCCGTCCAGTCGTACGTGTGCACCACACGGGTGCCGTCGGCGTGCTCGAAGAGTTCCCAACGCCAGAGATGGCCGGGCGGATTCTTCCCCACCTCCGACGGCAGCCACGCGATGAGACGTCCCTCGTCGAACTCGACGACGTGATTCTCGCGCACCGCACCGGGTTTGGTGAGCCGCATGGTGAAGACGTCGCCGACGCGGCGCACCCGCCGGCCTCGCTCGGCCGCGGTGAGGTTGTCGTTGCCGTCCCACTCGGGCTGACGGGCGGGGTCCGCGATGAGCTCGAAGATCCGGCTGCGCGGTGCGGCGACGATCCGCTCGGCGGAGACGACGCGTGCGGAGGACTCTGTTCCGGGTGTCATCACCGCATTGTGGCCCACCGTAGAATCAATGTCATCATGCCTTCCGCGATCCCGTCTCCGGACCTGTCCGCCCTGACGATCTCCTATCCGCCGGAACTCCCGGTCAGCGCCTGCCGCGACGAGATCGCCGAGGCCGTCTCCGCACACCAGGTGGTCGTGATCGCGGGCGAGACCGGTTCGGGCAAGACGACCCAGTTGCCGAAGATCTGCCTCGAACTCGGCCGCACCTCGATCGGTCATACGCAGCCTCGGCGGATCGCGGCGACGTCGGTGGCCCGGCGGATCGCCGACGAGTTGGGCACCGAGATCGGCGGGACCGTCGGGTATCAGGTGCGCTTCTCCGACAAGGTCGGCAAGGACACCCGCATCAAGGTGATGACCGACGGCATCCTGCTGCGCGAGATCGGCCGGGATCCGCGGCTGTCCGGTTACGACACGATCATCATCGACGAGGCGCACGAGCGCAGCCTCAACATCGACTTCCTGCTCGGCTATCTCAAGCAGTTGCTGCCGACCAGACCGGATCTCAAGCTCATCATCACCTCGGCGACCATCGAGCCCGACCGCTTCGCCCGGCATTTCGCCACCACCGCGGACACGGTGCCGATCTTGGAGGTCTCGGGGCGGACGTACCCGGTCGAGATTCGGTATCGGCCGCGCGAGAGCGACGACTCCGACCACGACGACCTCGATCAGATCGCGGCGATCGACGCGGCGGTCGGCGAGCTGTGGTCGCACGCCCCGGGCGACATCCTGGTGTTCCTGCCGACCGAGCGCGACATCCGGGACACGGCCGATGCCCTCCGCCGACGCAGCGCGGCCGAGATCGTTCCGCTGTTCGCCCGGCTGTCGGTCGGTGAGCAGCAACGGGTGTTCGCCCCGTCCAACGGTCGGCGGATCGTGCTGGCCACGAATGTCGCCGAGACGTCATTGACCGTTCCCGGCATCCGGTACGTGATCGATGCGGGTACGGCTCGCATCTCCCGCTATTCGACCCGCACCAAGGTGACTCGTCTTCCCGTGGAACGGGTCTCACAGGCCAGCGCCCGTCAGCGCGCGGGTCGCTGCGGCCGGGTGGCGCCGGGCATCTGCATCCGCCTGTACTCGGAAGACGATTTCGACGCTCGTCCGGAGTACACCGACCCGGAGATCCTGCGGAGCAATCTCGCCGCCGTCATCCTGTCGATGCTGTCGCTGCGGCTGGGCGACATCAACGACTTCCCGTTCGTGCAGGCGCCCGACCCGCGAGCGGTCCGCGACGGCATGGCACAGCTGTCCGAACTGGGAGCGGTCACCGGCACCGATTCCGCGTCCGCGCGGCTGACCAAGATCGGCAAGCAGCTCGCGCGGCTGCCCGTCGACCCGAGGTTGGGCCGGATGCTGGTTGCCGGACACGACAACGGCTGCCTCGATCACCTGCTCGTCATCACTGCGGCGCTGGCCCTGCCCGACGTTCGGGAGTTCCCCAGCGACAAGCGGGAGGCCGCCACCGCCGCCCATCGCCGGCACGCGGTGCCGGGGTCGGAGTTCCTCGGGCACCTCAAGCTCTGGGAGTATCTGACGGCCAGGCGCGCGGAACTCTCAAGCAGCCAGTTCCGCAAGATGTGCGAGCGAGAGTTCCTGCACTTCCTGCGGATCCGCGAATGGATCGATCTGCACCGGCAGCTGCGGCGCACCGTCAGCGACCTCAAGTGGCAGATCCCGGACACCGAGGTGGACCCGGCAGCCGTTCATCGCAGCGTGCTCTCCGGCCTGCTGACCAACATCGGTGCGCGGCAAGGCGACTCACGCGACTATCTGGGCACCCGAGGCACGAAGTTCGCGATCTTCCCCGGATCCTTCCTCGCGAACAAACCGCCCGCCTTCGTCGTGGCCGCCGAACTCGTCGAGACCTCGCGCCTGTTCGCACACACCGTGGCCTCGATCGATCCGGCCTGGGTCGAGGAGTTGGCCGGCGACCTGGTGACGCGCACCTACTCCGAGCCGCACTGGTCCACCCGCCGCGGCGCGGTGATGGCGTACGAGAAGGTCAGCCTGTACGGAGTTCCCCTGGTGGTACAGCGCCGCGTGAACTACGGGTCGATCGACCCGAAGACCTCGCGCGAGATCTTCATCCAGGAGGCACTGGTCGCCGGACGCTGGCGTAACCGTCATGCGTTCTTCGCCCACAACGCCGAGCTGCTCCGCGACGCGTCCGAGACCGAACATCGCGCGCGGCGTAGGGACCTGCGCATCTCCGACGACGAGCTCTTCGAGTTCTACGCGGCGCGCATACCGTCCACCGTGGTGTCGACACGGCATTTCGACTCGTGGTGGAAGAAGGCGGGCCGCACCGATCCGGCGCTGCTCAACCTCCGGCCCGAGGACTTGCTCGGAGACGACGTCCCCACGGCCGCCGACTATCCGGCCGCCTGGCAGCAGGGCGAGACCCGCCTGGAGCTCCGCTACCACTTCGAGCCCGGCGCACCCGATGACGGCGTGACCGCGATCATCCCCGAGCCGCTCCTGGCACATGTGCGAGACACCGGATTCGACTGGCTCGTACCCGGGATGCGCGCCGAACTCGCGACGCAGCTGATCAAGTCGTTGCCCAAGGGCCTGCGCAAGTCCATGTCCCCGGCGTCCCGGTACGCCGAACTCGCTCTCAGCCGACTCTCGGTGCGCAGCGAGCCACTGCTCACCGGCCTGGCTCGCGAGCTGTCGTCGATCAGCGGGGTCACCCTGGCTCCGCGCGATTTCAATCCGTCGGCACTCCCCCCGCATCTGCGGATGCACTTCGCAGTCACCGGCACAGACGGCGCGATCATCGCGCGCGGCGACCGGCTCGCCGCGCTTCGCACCGACCTGTCTGCCGACGCCGACCGCGACCGCCGTGCGCCCCTGCACCGCGAATGGACCGCCGACGGTCTGGGCACCCTCGCCGACTCCGAGACGGCGACCGTTGCGGGACAGACGATCACCCGCTATCCCACGCTCGCGACCGTGCCGGGACAGGGCGTACGCATCGCGAAGGCCGCCACCTCCACCGAGCGCGACGCCGGCATCGCCGCCGCCGCCGGAGAACTCCTGCGACTCGCGATCGCGCCGCCCAGCCGCAAGCTGGCGTCGACTCTGCCGCCGCCGGCCAAGCTCGCGCTGAGCCAGAGCCCGTATCCGGACGTGGACGCGTTGCTGGCCGACTGCACGGCACGGGCGGTCACCGACACCCTGGCACGGGAGCCGGAGTTGGCCGCCCTGCGCAGTCCCGGTGACTTCGGCGCGCTCTCGGCGCGGCTGGGGCCGGTGATCCGGTCGCGCGCACCCGAGTACTTCGACGCCGCCGTCGCGGCGCTCGCCGAATACTCCCCGGTGCGCCGGGCCGTCGACGCCCGGTCCGGGACTCTCGCCGCCGACGACGTCTCCGATCAGGTCAACGATCTGATCTTCGACGGCTTCGTCGGCGCGACGGCATTGGAGCATCTGCGCTCGCTGCCGCGCTATCTGACCGCCGCGCGGCTGCGCCTCGAGTCCCTCAACACCGCCGCCGGCCGGGACAACGAGGCGATGGGCGCCATCGACAGGGTGGTGGCGGTCTGGAATAGGCGCCTCGCCCAGCTTCCGGCCGCACGCCACGAGGCGCTGAACGAGTTGGTGCAGTGGCGCCTGGAGGAACTCCGCGTGAGCCTGTTCGCTCAGCAGCTCGGCACCAACGGTCCAGTCTCCGAGCAGCGGATAATCAAGGCGATCGACAAGTTCAGCTGACTGCTCGGGGCGGTGGCTGACTGCTCGGACCGGTGGCGCCGGTGCCGTGAGTGTCAGTGACGGTCGCGGCGCAGCGAATCGATCTCGCGCTGGAAGTCGTCGGCCGACTCGAACGACCGGTAGACCGAGGCGAACCGCAGATAGGCCACCTCGTCGAGGTCGCGCAGCGGACCGAGGATCGCGAGACCGACCTCATTGCTCGGTATCTCGGCCGAACCCGACGAGCGCACGGTGTCCTCCACCTGCACCGCAAGCTTCGCCAGTGCGTCCTCGTCCACCTGACGGCCCTGGCAGGCGCGGCGCACGCCCTGCATCACCTTCTCGCGACTGAAGGGCTCGGAGATGCCGTTGCGCTTCACCACGGACAGCACAGCCGTCTCGACCGTGCTGAACCGCCGCCCGCATTCATTGCACGACCTGCGGCGACGGATCACCTGGCCGTCGTCGGCGACTCGGGAGTCGACGACACGGGTGTCGTCGTTCTTGCAGAACGGGCAGCGCATGCCATGACAATACCCGCCCGCCTCAGCCGTACTGCGGGGCGATAAGCGCTTGTCCGACATGCAGTCCCGATGTCTCGAGGCCGTTCAGGTCGCGCAGCTGGGCGATGACGCCCGCGGACGGCAACTCCGGAGCGATCCGCTCAGCGAGCGCGGTGAGCGACTCCCCCGACCGGACGTACACCACGTGCGTCGCCGCCGGCGACTCCGGCGTCGCCGCATCCTGGTAGCCCGCTCCGACGAGGGCGAGCAGCCACACCATGCCGGCGAGGGTGCCGCCGACCACCGCGGCCCCGGCCCACCGGCGCCTGCGGTACACCGCGGGCGACAGCGCGGTCCGGCCGGCCGGCGGCGCATCGAACATCACTCGCCGGTCCGCGACCGGGCGACGCCGCTCGGGGCGGCCGGTCGGGAAGCACGTTCCGCTCGAGTCGCCTCGCCCCGCTCCGCGTACTCCCCGATCACGGACCAGCGAGCCACGGACCACCGGGATGTCGCAGGTCATCGCCGACGCAGTGGAGTGCACAGCAGTGGAGTGCACAGCAGTGGAGTGCGCAGCAGTGGAGTGCGCAGCGGTGGAGTGCGCAGCGGTGGAGCGCACAGCGGTGGCGCGTCCGGTCGGGGCGGGTGCCGTCCTCGTGCTCATGACTCGTCTCCAATCGATCGCGTGTTCGAAGAACTCTTGTTCGATAGTTAACACGAGGGGTCCGACAAACGCCGACACGCGTCGAACAATTGTTTGAGTTTTGTGACCTACTCAACTAGCCTTTGGACCATCGATCGAACACAGCTGACGAAAGGCCCGACCGTGACCGACACGCCCGATCCGATGCTCTCCACCGCGACGCTCGAGGCCTCATTGACCCAGCGTCAGCGCGAGGTGCTCGAGGTCATCCGTCAGTCGGTCCGCGAGCGCGGCTACCCGCCGAGCATCCGTGAGATCGGCGAGGCCGTCGGACTCACCTCCACGTCGTCGGTGGCCCATCAGCTCCGCACGCTCGAGCGCCGCGGCCTTCTCAAGCGCGATCCGCACCGTCCGCGTGCGGTGAACGTTCGGGACGATCAGCGGACACCGCCCTCGGGCGGTGCCGAGGCCGACGGAGAGTCACTCCCCACGCCGACCTTCGTTCCGGTGCTCGGCCGGATCGCCGCCGGCGGACCGATTCTCGCCGAACAGGCCGTGGAGGAGGTCTTCCCGATGCCGCGCGAACTGGTCGGCGACGGTTCCCTGTTCATGCTTCGCGTGGTCGGCGAATCGATGATCGACGCGGCGATCTGCGACGGCGACTGGGTGGTCGTGCGCCAGCAGAACGTGGCGGAGAACGGTGACATCGTCGCCGCGATGATCGACGGCGAAGCCACCGTGAAGACCTTCAAGCGCACCGACGGTCACGTCTGGCTCATGCCGCACAACGAGCATTTCGAGCCCATCCCCGGCGACGACGCCGCCATCCTCGGCAAGGTCGTCACGGTGATGCGCCGTATCTGAGGCGCCCGGCCGGCCTCAGCGGGACATCACACCTCGCCGGCCAGAACCGCGCGAACCGCCTCGCGCGCCTGTGACGGACTCGTCGCGGCGATCGCGGCGGACGCCGCATCGCGGCACTGATCCATGGTGACGGTACCCAGCTTCAGTCCCACCGCGGCCGACGCCGCAGGCGCGGACGACAACGACGTCACACCCATCCCGACCAGCACACATGCCAGCAACGGATCGGCAGCCGCCTCGCCGCATACGCCCACGGGCTTGCCCTGGTCCCGACCGGCGTCCCCGACCCGCTGTATCAGCGCGAGTACCGCCGGCTGCCACGGGTCGGTGAGCGCCGCCAGCTCCGGCGACATCCGGTCCGCCGCCATCGTGTACTGGGTCAGGTCGTTGGTGCCGATCGAGACGAAGTCCACTTCGGCGAGGATCGCGTCGGCGAGGATCGCCGCCGACGGCACCTCGATCATCACCCCCGGCACCAGACCGCGTTCCCGAACCCGCGCGGCGAATTCGCGCGCCTCGTCGACCGTGGCGATCATCGGTGCCATCACCCACGGCGTCGCACGGCCGTCGTCGCGCGCCGCCTCCGCCAGCGCATCGAGCTGGTTGTTGCGGATGTCCGGATACGTCTGCACGATGCGGTTGCCGCGGACTCCCATCGCCGGATTCGGCTCGTCGGAGTGGGCGACGAACTTCAGTGGCTTGTCCGAGCCCGCGTCGAGGGTGCGGATCACCACCTTGCGCCCGGGAAAGGCGTCGATCACCTCCCGGTAGAGCTCTACCTGCTGGGCGACGGTGGGCTCGGCCGCGCGGTCCAGGAAGGCCAGTTCGGTTCGGAACAGTCCGACGCCCTCCACCGGCGCCTGCGCCGCCGACCGAGCGGACACGCCGTCGGCCACGTTGGCCAGGATCGCGACCGCGTGCCCGTCCGCCGTGCGGCCCGGCCCGCGCCAGGCCGCCGTCTCGGCCGCCCGCGTCGCCGCGGCCGTCACGGCGTCCGAGATGAGTCCGGCGTCCGGGGCGGCCCCCACCGTTCCCGCGTCCCCGTCCACGTAGCCCATGGCTCCGGAGGGGATCTCATCGAGTTCAGCGGCGGCGACCACGCACGGAATACCGAGTTGGCGAGCAATGATCGCCGTGTGGCTGCTGGGGCCGCCGAGCCGCATGCCCAGCCCGATGACGCGTGCCGGGTCCAGACCCGCGGTGTCGGCGGGCGCGAGGTCGTCGGCGAGCAGAATCGACGGTACGTCCGGCACGGGGATGCCCGGCTCCGAGAGCCCGAGGAGTTCGGCGACGACGCGGTCTCGGACGTCCAACAGATCGGTGACCCGTTCAGCCATGAGGCCGCCGAGCTTGGTGAACATCTCCACGAACTGCTCGGTGGCCGCGATCGCGGCGAGCGGCGCTCGAACGCCCTGCGCAATCGACTTGCCCGCGGCCGTCGCCCACCCGCGATCGCGCGCGAGACCGGCCGTGGCAGTCAGGACCTCGGCCGCGACGCCGGTGCTGTGGGAGGCCCGGTCGGCCAGCCGGTCGGCCACCACTCCGGCGGCGGCGGTGAAACGCTCCATCTCTGCGTCGCGGAGCTCCTCCGGAACGGGAGAGTCGTCGATGGCGTCGAAGCCGGGTCGCGGTGCGGGTCTGATGATCGGTCCGTACGCGAGGCCACCGACCACCGGAGTACCGGAGACGATGACGTCGGCGCGGAACGGGTTCTCGGCAGGCACGGGAGAAGTCACCTCGGTCATGTGAGAAAGATTACAGAAAGTCCTTGACGTGTCAACACGTACCCATGTAAACAAAGATGCGTAACCAACCAAATCAACACAGATCCACATCTTTGCACGATCCCCATCGTTGCATGAGATCGGACAGTCGGGAGAGCAGATGTACGCGGAGGAACGCCAGTCGGCGATCGCGAACGAGGTCCGCCTGCGCGGCCGCGTCTCCGTAGCCGATCTCGCCGCGCGCTTCTCCGTGACCGGCGAGACCGTGCGCCGCGACCTGGCTATTCTCGCTCGCAGCGGCCATCTGGTGCGCGTCCACGGCGGAGCCGTACGCCTCGACGTCGCCGCAGTGGTCGACGAACCTGATCTGGTGGTTCGGGAGGAGACCCACCGAGGCGAGAAGAGCGCCATCGGTGCCGCTGCGCTGGCATTCCTGCCCGCCGACGGCGGTTCCATCGTGATCGACGCCGGGACCACCACTCTGCAGTTGGCTCTATCCATCCCCGTCGACGCCCGCTTGACCTGCGTCACCAACAGCGTGCAGATCGCCGAGGTGGTGGCGGAGTTGCCCGGCTCCGGGGTGCTGCTGACCGGCGGCAGACTCCGGCCCAAGACCGGTGCCTCCGTCGGCGCCGACGCGATCGAGCGACTCTCGCGCATCCGTGCGTCGGTCGGCTTCCTCGGCACCAACGGTCTGTCGCTCGAGCACGGTCTGTCGACACCCGACGCCGACGAGGCCGCCACCAAACGCGCCATGATCGCGGCCTGCACGACGACGGTGGTCCTCGCCGACTCGTCCAAGATCAACCGGGAGGAACTGATGAGCTTCGGAACCCTGGAGGACGTCGATGTCCTCGTGACCGACGCCGGGATCGACTCGGCCTTCGCCGACGAACTGCGCGCCCACGAGATCGAGGTGGTGATCGCATGATCGTCACCGTCACCGCCAATCCGAGCACCGACCGTACGATCGAGCTCGCCGGACCGCTCCGGAGGGGCGAGGTGCACCGTGCGGCCCGCGTCGTCGACCAACCGGGCGGCAAGGGAATCAACGTCGCACGGGTGGTGCGGGCCGCCGGCCTTCCCACACTGGCCGTCCTGCCCGCCCGCGCCGACGACCCGTTCATCGACAGCCTGCGCGCCGTGGCCCTTCCGCACCAGGCGGTGTCGGCGGACGGGACGGTCCGGACCAACCTGACCGTCGCCGAACCGGACGGCACCACCACCAAGATCAACGACGCCGGAACGGCCGTCTCCGCCGAGGCCGCGGCCGCGCTGCGCACCACGATCATGGCCCGTGCCGAGGGAGCGGACTGGCTCGCTCTGTGCGGCTCGCTGCCGCCCGGCCTCCCCGACGACTGGTACGCGCAGGTACTCGCCGCGACGGCGTCGCTGCACTGTCGGGTGGCCGTCGACACGTCCGGCGCACCCCTGGCCGCGGTGGCCGCCGCCCGTCCGGCACTGCTGAAGCCGAACTCCGATGAGCTCGCCGAACTCACCGGCGACGATCCGGCCGGCATGGAGAGGTCTGCGGCGCAGGGTGATCCCAGCGTCGCAGCGGCCGCCTCCCGAACACTCGCCGACCGGACCGGCGGGACGGTGCTGACCACGCTGGGCGCGGCCGGCGCTCTCCTGACCACCCCGGACGGCATATGGTTCGCCACCGCGCCGGCTGTCGCGGTCCGCAGCACCGTCGGCGCGGGCGACGCCTCACTCGCCGGTTATCTGATCGCGCACCTGCGCGGTGCCGACGAGGCCGGGCTCCTGCGCAGTGCCGTCGCTCACGGCTCGGCGGCCGCAGCACTGCCGGGCACCACGCCGCCCACTCCGGATCTGCTCGACGAAGCGGGTGTGTCCGTCTCCCGGCTGTCCTGATCCGTCCGCGAAGAACCCCGACACCCAGAATCTCCGAGTCCCCGAATCCCCGACCCCCAGAATCCCGACCCCCCCAGAATCACCGAGGGAGCCATCATGTCCCAACAGATCATCACGCCGGAGCTGGTCCTGCTCGACGGTGACGCCGGCGCTGATGCGGACAGTGTCATCGCCGCGCTCGCCGGTCTGGTCGCAAACGCCGGCCGCTGCACCGACCCGGCCGAGCTCGCCGAGGCCGCTATGGCACGCGAACGCAAATCCGCGACCGGGCTTCCCGGAGGCATCGCGATCCCGCACGCACGCGTCGCCTCCGTCACCACCGCCACCCTCGCCATGGCACGCCTGACGCGAAAGGCAGAATTCGGTGCTCCGGACGGGCCCGCCGACATCGTCTTCCTGATCGCGGCACCGGAGGGAGCCGCCGGCGAGCACATGAAGGTGCTCAGTTCGCTGGCGCGCGCCCTCGTGCGGCCCGACTTCGTCGCCGCCCTGCGCGCGGCGCCCGACGCCGCCGCCGTCGTCGATCTGGTCAACGAGGCCGTCGAGGGCAAGCCGGCCCCTGCCCCGGCCGCAGCGACCCCCGCAGCGACCCCGGCAACTGAGACCCCGGCAACTGAGACCCCGACCACCGAATCCCCAGCGGCCGAGCCCGGGACCACTCGGATCGTCGCCGTCACCGCGTGCCCCACCGGGATCGCGCACACCTACATGGCCGCCGACGCCCTCAAGCTCGCCGCCGAACGCGCCGGCGTGGAGTTCGCGGTGGAGACCCAGGGGTCGACCGGTTCGACGCCCTTCGCCCCCGATGTGATCGCCGCCGCGGACGTGGTGGTCTTCGCGACGGATGTGGGCGTCAAGGGCCGCGACCGGTTCGTCGGCAAGCCGGTGGTCGCCTCCGGCGTCAAACGCGCGATCAACGAACCCGATGCGATGATCGCCGAGGCGGTCCGCACGGCGCGAGATCCCCGGGCCGCCACCGTCGCCGGGGATGCGAACGCCGGCGCGCAGGCGCCCGCGGCCTCCCGTGTGGGCATCGGAGGTCAGCTCAAGCAGGCTCTGCTGACCGGTGTCAGCTACATGATCCCGTTCGTCGCCGCGGGCGGTCTGCTGATGGCGCTCGGCTTCCTGCTGGCCGGCTACGAGATCGGCAGTTCGACGGTGCAGGAGGGCACCTCGGACGGACTGTACTACGCACTGCACTACAGTCTCTGGGATCTGCCGCCGGGCGGGCTCATGCAGTATCTCGGCGGAGTGAGTTTCGCGATCGGCAATCTGGCGATCGGGCTCATGGTGGCGGTCCTGGCCGGCTACATCGCCTACGCGATCGCCGACCGGCCCGGTCTCGCTCCCGGATTCACCGCGGGTCTGATCGCCGTCGCCGTGAACGCCGGCTTCATCGGCGGTCTCGTCGGTGGTCTGCTGGCCGGCGTCGTCGCCCTCTGGCTCTCCCGGCTGCCGCTGCCCCAGTGGGCGCGCGGACTGCAACCGGTCGTCATCATTCCGCTGGTGGGCACGCTCGTCACCGGCTTCATCATGTTCGCTCTGCTGGCCCGTCCGCTGTCGTGGATCAACACCTCGCTCGAGGACTGGCTCAACTCGATGTCCGGCAGTTCCAAGGTGATCCTCGGCATCGTGATCGGCCTGATGATGTGCTTCGATCTGGGCGGACCGGTCAACAAGGCGGCGTACGCCTTCGGCGTCGCCGGCCTCGGACTCGCCGGCGCGGGCGTCGCACAGTGGGAGATCATGGCCGCGGTGATGGCCGCAGGCATGGTTCCGCCGCTGGCGATGGCGCTGGCGACCACCCTCCGACCGTCGACGTTCACCGAACCGGAGCGCGAGAACGGCAAGGCCGCCTGGCTGCTGGGCGCGTCGTTCATCTCCGAGGGCGCGATCCCGTTCGCCGCCGCCGATCCGTTCCGCGTGATCCCGTCCATGATGCTGGGCGGTGCGGTCACCGGAGCGCTGTCGATGGCGTTGAGCGTCCAGTGCCGGGCACCCCACGGGGGCGTGTTCGTCCTCTTCGCGATGAACGGCACGTGGTGGAAGTTCCTGATCGCTATCGTGGCGGGCGTGATCGTCTCCGCCGTCGCCGTCCTCGCCGCCAAGCAGTACCAGCCCAGCCGGGAGCGCACGCCGATCCCCGCCGAGGCCGCCTGAAACACCCGGGCCCGAGCACGCAGCTCGGGCCGTCACACCGAAAGAAAGGCACGTCCATGCCCAGCACCACCGTCACCGTCGGATCGGCCGTCGGTCTGCACGCTCGTCCCGCCGCCATCATCGCCGACGCGGCCACCGCTCTCGGCGTCCCGGTGACGCTCGCCGCCGGCGGTGATCCGGTCGACGCGGGCAGCGCGCTGATGATCATGACCCTCGGCGCGGAGAAGGGCGCCTCGGTCACCGTCGAAAGCGACGACCAGGCCGCGGTCGATCAGATCGCGGCACTGGTCGCCAAGGATCTCGACGCCGAGTAGCCGGGCGAGACCGTCAGGCGACGGTCAGATCGCTGTACTCGGCCGCGAGCGCAGAAGGCATCCGCACATGCAGGCGGGTGCCTTCGGCGTTGTGCTCCGTGTCGAGCACGTGCGCGTGCTGGTGGAGCCGGGAGATCACCTCTCCGCGGGCGAACGGCACCTGCAGGACGGCGTCCACATCGTCTCGCTGCAGGAAGTCGGTGATCGCGGCGAAGAGCCCGTCGAGCCCCTCACCGGTCCGGGCCGAGACGAACTGCGCATCCGGATACTCGGCCCGCAGCGCCGTCATGGTCACGCCGTCGACGGCGTCGATCTTGTTGACGACCAGCATCTCCGGCGGCGCGGGGCGGTCCTCTTCGGCGAGCACCTCCCCCAACACCTGGCGGACGGCCGAGATCTGGTTGGCCGGGAACGGGTCTGACCCGTCCACCACGTGGACGAGCAGATCGGCGTCGACGGCCTCCTCCAGTGTCGACCGGAACGCCTCGACCAGCTGGGTGGGCAGATGCCGGACGAAGCCGACGGTGTCGGTGAAGACCACCTCGTGCCCGTCGGCGAGCTGCGCGCGGCGGGTGGTCGGATCGAGCGTCGCGAACAGTGCGTCCTGCACGAGGACTCCCGAGCCGGTCATCGCGTTCACCAGGCTCGACTTGCCGGCATTGGTGTAGCCGACCACCGTCAGGGCCGGTACACCGCCCCGGCGGCGCGCCGCGCGCTTCACCGTCCGAGCCGTCTTCATCCCGCGAATCTCCTTGCGCAGCTTGGCCATTCGCTCGCGGATCCGCCTGCGGTCGGTTTCGATCTTCGTCTCACCGGGGCCACGCAGGCCCACGCCGCCGTTGCTGCCGGCGCGGCCACCTGCCTGGCGCGACATCGACTCGCCCCAGCCGCGCAGCCGGGGAAGCATGTACTCCATCTGCGCCAGCGCCACCTGCGCCTTGCCCTCACGCGAGGTGGCGTGCTGGGCGAAGATGTCGAGGATGAGCGCGGTGCGGTCGATCACCTTCACCTTGACGACCTTCTCCAGCGCCGTCAGCTGGGCGGGAGTCAGCTCACCGTCGCAGATCACGGTGTCGGCTCCGCTGGCGACCACCACTTCGCGGAGTTCCTCGGCCTTGCCGGAGCCGAGATAGGTGGCCGGATCAGGTTTGCCACGGCGCTGGATCAGGGCGTCGAGCACCTGCGATCCGGCAGTCTCGGCGAGCGCGGCGAGTTCGGCCATGCTGGCGCGGGCCGCGGCGACGCTCCCGGTGGTCCAGACGCCCACGAGGACGACCTGCTCCAACCGGAGGCGGCGGTACTCGACCTCGGTGACGTCCTCGAGTTCGGTCGACAGGCCGACGACGCGTTGCAGCGAGGCACGCTCGTCGAGCTGGAGTTCGCCCACCGTGGGTTCGCCCGGGCGTCCACGCTCCGAGAGCCCCGGGACCTCCTCGGCGGACCGGTCGTCGGCGGATTCGTCCAATGCAGATTCTTTGGTCAGTTCAGTCATATGTACATCCATTGTGCCCCCGACCGGCACCGGAACGCATCCGGATTTCCCGCGGGTGCCCGCTCAGTCGGCCCAGCCCGCGACGAGCCGGCCGCGGGCCACCAGCCGAGACGGGCCGCGCAGGACGGCCGAGCCGTCGCCGACAGTGACCAGCACGTCGCCGCCCGGCACTGTGACCGCGACCGACCCCGAGTCTCTGCCGGCCCCCGACAGCGCAGCCGCTGCGGCGGCCACCAGGCCGGTACCGCACGATCGGGTCTCCCCGACGCCCCGCTCGAACACTCGCATGTGCGCATGGAAGTCGGCCTCGTCGGCCGGGGTCGGGCCGCCCGGGGTCAGCGGGGTGAGGATCTCGACGTTCGCCCCGTCCGGAAACAGCGCCGAGTCCAGCTCGGCGCCGGTGGTGAGATCCAGTGTCGCGAGCCGTTCGGGCGTCAGTCCGTCGACCACGCAGGCCAGGTGAGGGTTGCCGACGTCGACGGCCTCGCCCGTCAGCGTCGTACCCGCGATGCGGACCTCGCTCGGACCGCGCAGCGCCACCGGTCCCATCGAGACACTCACGTCGGCGTCGGCGTCGTCGGCCGAGTGCACGGTGACCGGACGGGCCCCGGCGCGCGAACCGACGGTGAACGCATCGGTGTCGACGAGCCCTTCGGTCCGGCAGTAGTGCGCGAACACGCGCACACCGTTGCCGCACATCTCCGCGATCGAACCGTCGGCGTTGCGATAGTCCATGAACCAGTCCACGCCCGAAACGCCCTCGGGTAGCCGTTCCAGCACCTGTTCGGCCACCAGCGATCCGGCGGTCGCGACGCGCAGAACGCCGTCGGCACCGAGTCCCCGCCGGCGGTCGCAGAGGGCGACGACGAGGTCCTCGGTCAGTTCGATCTGTGCCTGAGGATCGGGCAGGATCACGAAGTCGTTCTGGGTGCCATGCCCTTTGACGAAGGTCAGCGCCGGAGAGTTCTTCACTCCCATCAGGCTACGCGGAGCGCGCGGAGCGCATTCTCCAGCAGGGCGGGATCGGCGGCGTCGAGCCACACCGCGCGCGGGTCGCGCCGGAACCACGACCGCTGCCGGCGCACGTACCGTCGCGTGCCGAAGAAAGTACGCTCCTGCGCCTGATCGAGGTCGTAGACGCCGTCGAGATACTCGATGACCTGTGCATAGCCGATCGCCCGCGAGGCCGTCCGTCCCTCCCGCAGGCCGCTCTCGCACAGTGCTCGCACCTCGTCGACAAGGCCGGCGTCGAACATCGCCGCGGTGCGCAACCGGATCCGCTCGTCGAGGGCCTCCTTCTCTCGGTCGAGGGTCAGGATGCGGGTCCCCCACCGCGGTTCACCGATCGACGGCGCCGACGCCGCGAACGGCTCCCCGGTGATCTCGACCACCTCGAGGGCGCGCACGATGCGCCTGCCGTCCGAGTCCAGGATGGTGGCCGCGGCGGCCGGGTCGACCTCGGCCAGCCTGCGGTGGAGAGCCAACGGCCCGATCTCGGTGAGCAGCGCCTCGTACTTCGCCCGCACCGCGGGATCGGTCGACGGGAACTCCCAATCGTCGAGCAGGCCCTGGATGTACATCATCGACCCGCCGACGATGACCGGCAGCCGGCCCGATGCGAGAAGCGCTTCGACGTCTGCCGTCGCCGCGGACTTGTAGCGGGCGACGGTGGCGGTCTCGGTGACGTCGAGGACATCGATCTGGTGGTGCGGTATCCCCCGCCGTTCGGCGACGGGAAGCTTGGCGGTGCCGATGTCCATCCCGCGGTACTGCTGCATCGCGTCGACGTTGACGATCTCGCCGCCGAAGTGTTCGGCGAGATCGAGGGCGAGTTCTGATTTGCCGCTGGCCGTCGGGCCGATGACGGCGATGGGTGCGAGGGTCACCGCGGCGCCCCCGGCGACCAGACGGCGACGGTGTAACCGACCCCGAACGGGGCATCGCGATACAACACCTCTGCCGCTGCGACATCAGACACAGCGACATCGGCCGCGGGACCGCCGCAGGCGGCCGCCAGGACCTGCCATGCGGCCCTGCCTCCGACTCCCTCCGCGGCGCACGCGTCCGCGTCGAGGGCGGCCAGTGCGCCGGTGTCCGCGCGGGCGAGCGCGTCGTCGATCCGCCGCTGAAGCGCGATCGCCGAGGGCCGCTCGCCGCCGCCCGGAGCGCCCGGCGACAACGCGGTGCAGCCGTCGGCCACCACCAGAAGTCCCACCCGGTCGCCGCTGTCGGGATCGCCGCTGTCGGGATCGTCGCTGTCGGGATCGCCGCCGTCGGACAGGGCGCGCGCGAGTTCCAGTCCGGCTGCCGCGCACTGGTCCGGCGACCACTCCGGATCCACCACCCACGGCGTCACCGTGATCCGCTCTCCGCCGCCGTCGGCCTCACCGCGGACCCACCCCGCGATCAGCATCGACAGGGGCAGCGGCGCGCCCTCGGTCGGCGGACCGCCGAGTCGTACCGGGTGCGGCACACCGTATCCGCCGAAGTCGCCGCAGCTGCGGTAGTCCGTGGCACCGGCGGAGCCGGCGCGATCGGCTGCGCCGAGTGCGATCCACCGATCGGCCGCGCTGCCGAGCCGCTTCGCCACCGCACGCACGGCCGCGCGTACGGGTTCGGTGTCGGTGGCGGCCGGACCGGCCAGTTCGGGGACGAGCAGCGGAGCGCTCGGGACTATCGCAACCAGGGCTAGCACGGTCTCGACGCTACCGGTGCGCGCGCGGAACATCGGTTCGGGCCCGGCACCGGCGGCGTCCCGGCCTCGATGTGGGAGGCAATGTTGCAGGCCGCGCCCACAACCGTCGCCGTGCCTGCTTGAATGAACCTCGTAGTGAATGAACCACGCAGTGATCTGGCAGCCGTGACGCGCGGCGAAGACGATTCAAGAGGTACACGCATGATCAACTCGCCCGACTCGAGCAACCCGGCCTCGAACGGCCCGTCGGCCCCCAAGCCCGGCCCGAAGCCGGGACCGAAGCCTGGCCCTCGGCCGCGTCCGGTCCCCCGGCCCGCAGTCGGCGGCCCGACCCCGGCGGTACCGGTCCATCCGGTGCCGGTGGGTGATCCGAACGAGTTCGGCCGGATCGATTCGAGCGGTGCGGTGTGGCTCAAGACTGCGAGCGGCGAGCGCCAGATCGGCTCGTGGCAGGCCGGGACCGTCGAAGAGGGCCTCGCGCACTTCTCCCGGAAGTTCGCCGACCTGGCCACTGAAGTGGAGATCCTCGAGGAGCGTCTCACCGCCCGTTCCGGCGACCCCAGGAAGACTCAGGCGTCGGCGGCGCATCTGCTCGCCGAACTCCCCGACGCACAGGTCATCGGTGACGTCGACAGCCTGGCGGCCCGTCTGGAGGTGATCGTCTCCGGCGCCGACGATGTGGCGCAGGAGGTCAAGGACCTGCGCGAGTCGGCCCGTGTCTCGGCGATCGAACGCAAGGAGGCGCTGGCGGCCGAAGCCGAGCACATCGGGAGCGAGAGCACCTCGTGGAAGGCGGGCGGCGACCGGCTCCGGGCGATCCTGGACGAGTGGAAGACGATCAAGGGCATCGACCGCAAGACCGACGATGCGCTGTGGCGGCGTTACTCGAAAGCGCGGGACGCGTTCAACCGGCGTCGCGGTGCGCACTTCGCCGAACTCGACCGCGAACGGGCGGGAGCCAAGGCGCGCAAGGAGGAACTGATCGCCGAAGCCGAGGCGCTGTCGGACTCCACCGACTGGGGCCCCACGGCGGCCAAGTTCCGCGAACTCCTGGCCGAATGGAAGGCCGCCGGTCGCGCACCGCGCGACACCGACGAGGCGCTCTGGCTCCGGTTCAAGGCCGCACAGGATGTCTTCTTCCAGGCCCGCAACGCGGTGAACTCCGAGCGTGACGCCGAGTTCGCGGAGAACGCGAAGGCCAAGACCGCACTGCTCGACGAGGCCGAGGCGAAGATCGATCCGGCGGCCGATCTGGAGACCGCGCGGCGCGAGTTCCGTACCTTCCGCGAGAAGTGGGACGAGATCGGCAAGGTCCCGCGCGAACAGATGCACAGACTCGAGAGCCGTGCGCGGGCGCTCGAGAAGCGGCTGCGCGACGCCGAGGACGCCGACTGGGCACGCACCGACCCGGAGGCGCAGGCGCGCGCCGCGCAGTTCACCGAGCGCGCCGACAAGCTCGACGAGCAGGCCGAGAAGGCCGCCGCCGCGGGACGCGACCGTGAGGCCGCGGAGCTGCGGCAACAGGCCGCGCAGTGGCGCGAGTGGGCCAGCGCGGCCCACTCGGCGCTCACCGATCGCTGACGCCCACCAGGTCCCGACGGCCCGGGCGCGGTGCGTTCGCACCGAGCCCGGGCCCGGAACTCAGTCCTCCGACGCGGTCCCCTCAGGAGTCTGGTCGCCCCGAGGCTGGTCGCCCTGCGTGTGGGCATTCTCCGCCGAGTCCGCTTCCGCAGAATCCGCTTCGTCGGCTCTCGCGGCCTTCGCGCTGGGCGCCACCGGTCGCTGGAGCGACAGTCCGAAGGCTTCGCGGTTGGCGGCCTCGGCGCGACGTTCCTGCTCCAGCGCGAGGTGGTAGGAGTTGCGATTCCACACCACTCGGGCCCAGTGGAACACCAGAACGATCGCGACGGCCCAACCCAGCAGCAGACCCGCGCCGGCACCCGACGGCGACGCCGTCTCGTCGACTCCGACGGTGTTCCGGGTCCAGATCGCGAGCATGCCCGCCACCGCGTCGACCGCGGTTCCGGCCAGCGCGATCCAGGCGAGCACCCAGCGACGGGTGATCAACGCGAGCGTCGAGAAGCCGATGCCGAAGATCGCCAGCATGTAGACGAAGATCTCCGACGGCAGCTTGATGTGCTCGGCGGTGGCCTTGTCGGTCATCATCAGCACGTCGAGACCCGTGGCGTCGCCGGCATGCGGCAGAACCAGCGAGACCATTGCGAGCAGCACGCATACGGCGACCACCACGGCCCGGGCACCGGGGTCGATCTCCCCCGCGACCTTCTTCTCGGTCTTTCGGAGCTCGTGCTCGTATCGAGTGAAAGTATCCAGATCGTTCTTACTCATGAACAGCCTCCAGTTCCGCATGCGCTCGTCGGCTCAGGAACGGACTGCACTCCGATCGACGGCATCCCGAGCCCGACGCCGACGGGTGGTGTGGTGGGCAGGGTGCCCGCCTCGTGCGCATCGCCGGCGCGGGTACGACGGTGCGAGAGCACCCCGGCGTCGGCGATCAGATGATGGGGGGCGGCGTCGGTGATCACGGTGGTCACGACATCACCCGGACGGATGCCGCCGGTCCGACCGTCCGCATCGCCGGTCGATAGGAAGTGCACCAGACGTCCGTCGCGGGCGCGTCCGGTCATCCGCCCGGTCGAGGAGCTCTTGCGTCCCTCGTCGGCGACGACGAGCAGTTCCGCCTCGGTCCCGACCAGCGCCGTGTTGCCCTCCAGACAGATCCGCTCCTGGAGCGCGATCAGCCGCTGGTACCGCTCGGTCACCACCTCCGGCGGAACCTGATCGGGCATGGTGGCGGCCGGGGTGCCCGGTCGCGGCGAGTACTGGAAGGTGAACGCGCTCGAGAAGCGCGCCCGCTCCACCACGTCGAGCGTCTCCGCGAAGTCCTCTTCGGTCTCGCCGGGGAAACCGACGATGATGTCGGTGGTGATGGCGGCGTGCGGCATCGCGTCGCGGACGCGGTCCAGGATGCCGAGGAACTTGGTTCTGCGGTAGCTGCGTCGCATGGCCTTGAGGACTCGGTCCGAGCCGGACTGCAGCGGCATGTGCAGCTGCGGGCAGATGTTGGGGGTCTCAGCCATCGCCGCGATGACGTCGTCGGTGAACTCCGCCGGATGCGGCGAGGTGAAGCGCACCCGCTCCAGTCCCTCGATGCCGCCGCACGCGCGCAACAGATCGGCGAACGCCCCGCGGTTGCGCGGGATGTCCGGATCCGCGAACGACATCCCGTAGGCGTTGACGTTCTGGCCCAGCAGGGTCACTTCGAGCACGCCCTGGTCCACCAGTGCCTGCACCTCGGCGAGAACGTCGCCCGGACGCCGGTCCACCTCCTTGCCGCGCAGCGACGGCACGATGCAGAAGGTGCACGTGTTGTTGCAGCCGACCGAGACCGACACCCATCCCGAATACGCCGAATCACGGCGCGCGGGCAGGGTGGACGGGAATCGTTCGAGCGAATCCAGGATCTCGACCTGCGCCTCGTCGTTGTGGCGGGCCCGTTCGAGCAGCACCGGCAGCGAGCCGATGTTGTGGGTTCCGAAAACGACGTCCACCCAGGGTGCGCGGCTGCGGACGGTGTCCTTGTCCTTCTGCGCCAGACACCCGCCGACGGCGATCTGCATCCCGGGTCGCCGCGCCTTCACCGGCGCCAGATGCGACAGATTGCCGTAGAGCTTGTTGTCCGCGTTCTCACGCACCGCACAGGTGTTGAAGACCACCAGATCGGCGTCGTCGCCGTCGTCGGCGGCCACATAGCCCGCGTCTTCGAGGAGGCCCGCGATCCGTTCGGAGTCGTGCACGTTCATCTGACATCCGTAGGTACGGACCGAATAGGAGCGCGGCGCCGTCGCCGCATCCTCGGTCGTCGTCTCTCCCAGGGCCTCAACACTCACATCTCAAGGTTACGTGGCGGGGCAAATCCGTCCGCGTCACACGTACCGCATCGCCGGCATGTCCGGTTCCGCGCGGCGACACGCGGGAACATGCGAAAGAACCCGTGCGGCGACGCGCGTCACAACTAGTTTGTTAGTCATGCCCGACACGAACGTCACACCGATGATCTCGATGAAGAACGTGCAGAAGCACTTCGGCGACCTCCATGTGCTCCGCGACATCGACCTGGAAGTGCCCCGCGGTCAGGTGGTGGTCGTCCTCGGCCCCTCCGGCTCGGGCAAGTCCACCCTCTGCCGGACCATCAATCGACTCGAGCCGATCGACAGCGGCGAGATCCGGGTGGAGGGCGAACTGCTGCCCGCGGAGGGCCGCGACCTGGCCCGGCTCCGCGCCGACGTGGGCATGGTCTTCCAGTCGTTCAACCTCTTCTCGCACAAGACGATCCTCGACAACGTGACGCTCGGACCGATCAAGGTGCGCAAGGCCTCGAAGGCGGATGCCCGCAAACGTGCGGAGGAACTGCTCGACCGCGTCGGCATCGCCGCTCAGAAGGACAAGTACCCGGCTCAGCTCTCGGGCGGTCAACAGCAGCGCGTCGCCATCGCCCGCTCGTTGGCGATGGACCCGAAGGTGATCCTGTTCGACGAGCCGACCTCGGCCCTGGACCCGGAGATGGTCAGCGAGGTCCTCGACGTGATGGTCGCCCTCGCCAAGGAGGGCATGACGATGGTGGTCGTGACGCACGAGATGGGCTTCGCCCGCAAGGCCGCCGACCGCGTGATCTTCATGGCCGACGGTCAGATCGTCGAGGACACCGATCCCGAGACGTTCTTCACCGCGCCGAAGTCCGACCGTGCGAAGGACTTCCTGTCGAAGATCCTGGGAGGCTGACATGGCGACCACTTCCCTCAGACGCCCGTCACGCCGACGCCGCGCACTGCCGGCGCTGATCCTCGCGATCGCCCTGACACTGCCCGCCGTGGCCGCGTGCGGCAGCACCGAACCGCGCGACCTCGTCGAGTCGATCAAGTCCGGCAAGGTCGTCCTGGGCACCAAGTACGACCAGCCCGGGCTCGGTGTGCAGCAGCCCGACGGTTCGGTGGTCGGTTTCGATCCGTCGGTCTCCGAGTACGTCGTCGACCACATCGCCGACCGGCTCGGCGTACCGCATCCGGAGATCACCTGGCGCGAGACACCCTCCGCTCAGCGCGAGACCCTCATCGGCAACGGTGAGGTCGACATGATCGCCGCGACGTACTCGATCAACGAGGCGCGCGCGAAGAAGGTGGCCTTCGCGGGCCCCTACCTCGTGACCTACCAGGGGCTCCTGGTCCGCAAGAATGACTCGTCCCTGAACTCGCTGATGGACCTCAACAACGGCAAGAAACTGTGCTCGGTGAGCGGTTCGACACCGGCGCAGAACGTGAAGGCTCAGCTGCCGGGCGTCCAGCTCCAGGAGTACGACTCCTACTCCTCGTGCGTGGAGGCGCTGCGCCGTGACAAGGTCGACGCGCTCACCACCGACGAGACGATTCTGGCCGGGTACGCCAACCGCTACCCCGGCGAGTTCAAGCTCGTGTCGATGACCTATCCCAAGGACGCCTGCGTCGGCGGGAAGCTCAAGAAGAAGGGCCAGCCGTTCTCGACCGAGCGCTACGGCATCGGCATGGCGAAGAACTATCCCGACTCGGTCGCGAAGGTCAACGAGGCGCTCGAAGCGATGCTCGCCCCGCTGCCCGGCTCCGACCAGTCCGTCTGGAGCCGGGATCTCCGCGACGCGCTCGGCAACGAGACGATCGATTCGTGGATCGCCCGCGCCGACGCGCCGGGATCGCAGTACAAGCTCTTCCCGGACGTCGGGAATCTCGACTTCCTCACCTCCCCGTCGACGCCCTGCGAAGGAGATGCGTAGATGTCCGACCTATGGCAGAGCATGGGTCCGCAGATCTGGCCCGCGTTCTGGATCACCATCAAACTCACTGTCTATTCGGCGATCGGCGCACTGATCTGGGGTGTCCTGCTGGCCGCCATGAAGGTCTCGCCGGTTCCGGTGATGCGCGGCTTCGCGACCGTGTACGTGAACGTCGTGCGCAACACCCCGCTCACCCTGATCGTGCTCTTCTGCTCCATCGGCCTGTACCAGAACCTCGGTCTCACGCTGGCGACGGAGAGCTCGAACTTCATCGCCACCAACAACTTCCGGCTCGCGGTGCTCGCGTTCGTCCTGTACACGGCGACGTTCGTCTGTGAGACCCTCCGCGCCGGGTTCAACACCATTCCGATCGGACAGGCCGAAGCCGCTCGATCGCTCGGGCTCACCTTCACCCAGGTTCTCGGACTGATCATCCTGCCGCAGGCGCTGCGCACCGTCATCGCGCCGCTCGGATCGGTGCTGATCGCGCTCACCAAGAACACCACGATCGCCTCGGTGATCGGCGTCGCGGAGGCCTCACTGCTCATGAAGTCCGAACTCGAGACCCACGGCGACCAGATCCTGCTGATCTTCGCCATCATCGCCATCGGATTCATGATCATCACCCTCGCGGAGGGTGCGGTCTTCGGATGGGCCGCCAAGCGATGGGCGGTCAAGCGATGAGCGATCAGTCGACCGTCCTCTACGACGCGCCCGGGCCGCACGCCCGGCGCCGCAACCTGATCACCGCGGTCGTCTTCGTCGTGATCCTGATCGCGATCGCCGCGTACATCATCAAAGTGCTGGCCGACAACGGCCAGTTCGAATCGGACATGTGGCGACCGTTCACCGTCGCCGGGACCTGGACCACCTGGCTGCTGCCGGGTCTGTGGGGAACGATCAAGGCGGCGTTCGCCTCGATCATCCTGGCGCTGGTGGTCGGTACGCTGCTCGGCATCGGACGATTGTCGGACCACCGGGCGGTGCGTGCCGTCTGCGGTCTGATCGTCGAGGTCTTCCGTGCGATCCCGGTCCTGATCCTGATGTTCTTCGCGTACTACCTGTTCGCCAAGTACGCGGTCGTGCCGTCGTCACAGCTCTCGTTCGCCGCCGTGGTCTTCGGTCTCACCCTGTACAACGGCTCGGTGATCGCGGAGATCCTGCGGGCGGGAATCCAGTCGGTTCCCAAAGGACAGTCCGAAGCCGCCCTGTCGATCGGCATGCGCAAGTCGCAGATGATGCGGATGATCCTGCTGCCGCAGGCGGTGACCGCGATGCTGCCCGCGTTGATCTCGCAGATGGTGATCGCGCTGAAGGACAGCGCTCTGGGCTACGCCTTCGGATACATCGAGGTGGTGCGGTCGGGCATCGTCTCGGCGTCGTACTGGGGCAACTACCTGCCGTCACTGCTCGTGGTGGCGGTGATCATGATCGCGATCAACTTCTGTCTGACGGGCCTGGCGAACTACCTCGAACGCCGTCTGCGCAGCGGCCGGCGCCGGACCGCGGCTCCCGATCCGGATGTCGCCGATCTGGAAGCGATGGAGAACATCCCCGGCTTCACCGGTATCGGCCGGTGAAGCCGGGAGTCAGGCGGAGTGTCGAGCGCGGTCGAGGACTTCCTTGACCACCGATCCGACCATCTCCGGCGGATAGCCGCGGCGACCCAGGGCCCCTGCGAGCCGCCGATACGCCTTGGCCCGGATCTCGCGGTCACCGAGTTGTTCGCCGGAGACGTTCAGCTTCTTCTCCGCGAGCCGGACGGCGATCTCCCGCTCGTCCTCGGGATCGATCTGGTCCAGTGCCTGCGCCGCGGTCTCATCGTCGATCCCCTTGGTCCGCAGTTCGCGTTTGAGAGCCAGCCGCCCGCGACCGGAGTGCGCATGCCGCGATCGAACCCATTCGGCGGCGAAGTCGGCGTCGTCGAGCAGCTTCCACTCGTCGAGCCGGCGCAAAGTCTGCTCCACCTCGTCCGGGGTGAAGCCGCGTGCGTTCAGACGGTCACGCATCTCCGCCCGGCTCCGGGCCCGGGTCCCCAGGAGCCGCAGCGCAGCATCCCAGGGCGACGGGCCGGACCGGGCCGCCGTATCGTCGGACATAGGTGGATCAGAAGTCGACGGGCTCGGGGGCGATCTCGTCGGCGTCCGCGGCGGGACGACCGATGCCGAGCTTGTCCTTGATCTTGCTCTCGATCTCGTTCGCGACATCGGGATTGGCGATGAGGAACTTACGGGCGTTCTCCTTGCCCTGCCCCAGCTGATCGCCCTCGTAGGTGAACCACGAACCCGACTTGCGGATGAAGCCCTCGGCCACGCCGAGATCGATCAGCGAACCCTCGCGGCTGATGCCGTGCCCGTACAGGATGTCGAACTCCGCCTGCTTGAACGGCGGCGCCACCTTGTTCTTGACGACCTTGACGCGCGTCCGGTTGCCGACCGCGTCCGTGCCGTCCTTGAGCGTCTCGATCCGCCGGACGTCCAGTCGCACAGACGAGTAGAACTTGAGGGCCTTGCCGCCGGTCGTGGTCTCCGGCGAACCGAACATCACACCGATCTTCTCGCGCAACTGGTTGATGAAGATCGCGGTGGTGTTGGAGTTGTTGAGACCGGAGGTCATCTTGCGCAGGGCCTGGCTCATGAGCCGTGCCTGCAGTCCGACGTGGCTGTCGCCCATCTCGCCCTCGATCTCCGCCTTGGGCACGAGCGCCGCCACCGAGTCGATCACCAGGATGTCGAGCGCACCCGAGCGGATGAGCATATCCGCGATCTCCAGTGCCTGTTCTCCGGTGTCCGGCTGCGAGACCAGCAGCGCGTCGATGTCGACACCCAGCTTCGCCGCATACTCGGGATCGAGTGCATGTTCGGCGTCGATGAACGCGGCGATGCCGCCTGCGGCCTGAGCGTTCGCGACGGCGTGCAGGGCGACGGTGGTCTTACCCGAGGACTCCGGGCCGTAGACCTCCACGATCCGGCCGCGCGGGAGGCCGCCGATGCCGAGTGCGATGTCGAGGGCCACCGAGCCGGTCGGGATGACCTCCATCGGCGGGCGGGCGTCCTCACCCAGACGCATCACCGAGCCCTTGCCGAAATTCTTGTCGATCTGAGCCAGCGCCAGATCCAGTGCCTTCTGCCGATCAGTCACGGGTGCCATCGGTCTCTCCTCCGGGTGCTCTGCTGTATTGGAACGTTGCTGTGGATACGAACGTCTTCCGCTTTCGTGACCACACGGTAGGAGACGGGTGTGACATTTCCGCCCGGGCCCGTTCGTACGGTCATTAAATTGGACGCACCAGAGCGCGCTCCGGTTCCATTACAGGATAGCGAACAGATGTTCGACGGCAATCCGACACGCCGGATCCGGCGATCACCAGCGTTCCGGCGGTACGTCGAATTCGCGGCAGAGTGCCCGCCACACCAGCTTCGGATCCACTCCCTGCTCGATGGCCTCCCGGCCCGTGCGGCCGCCCAGTTCCATCAGCACCAGATCGGTCAGCAGACCGTCGGCCCGCTTTCTGCCGAACTCTGCCTCGGTGAGTTCGGCGAACTCCGTCAGACGCATGGTTCCATTCTCCACGATCGCCGGACCGCCGCCACCGACGGTCCGGACGTGCAGGTGTTCACCTCGGCCCGGTCCATCGCCGATACGCGGCGTGCGCGACCCGCACCGGATCGACGACGCCCGAGACGGTGGCGGCGACCCGCCGGGCGGCGTCGGCGTGACGCCGATCGTCCAGCACTCCGGCGATCGCCTCCGCCAGTGCGGCGGTGGTGGCCGGGCGCACCAGCCGTCCGCAGCCGATCCGCGCGACCCGGTTGGCGAGCTCCCACTGATCACCGCCGCCGGGCACGGTCACCACGGGCACTCCCGCGAGCAGCGACTTCGCGAGCATGCCGTGACCGCCGCCACAGATCACCAGGTCGGCGTCCGGGAGGAGTTCGTCCTGACGGCCCGTCGCCGCGACCAGCCGGTCGGGCAGCACCTCGGCATGCGGTGGCTGCAGGGCGGAGTACACCACCCGCAGCGGTCGCGTGGACTGCAGGTCGGCGAGCGCGGCCAGTGCCGCGGCGCCGAGATCGCCCGCCCCCGTGGCCGCCGTGGACGGCGCGACCACCACGAGCGGGCCGTCGCCCTCGGGCCGAACGAAACAGTCGTCGGTCGGTTCGAACAGCAACGGTCCGATCAGGTGGGTGCGCTCAGGCCAGTCCGGGCGGGGAACCTCCAGTCCGGGCAGGGTCGCGACGAATCGTGCGAGGGGCGTCGACTCATCCGGGAGGCCGATGCTCCGTCGGGCGCCGCGGCGCTGCCGACGGCCCTTGGCCACAGCGGGTGCGGCGCTCGCACGCAGGAGCGCGTCGCGCAACCGCCCGCCGATTCCCTCGCCGGCGGCCAGTCCCGCGCCGATCGGCGGCAGGCCGGCCGACTGCTCGTAGAGCGGATGCGGCGAGAGCTCGATCCAGGGCAGACCGACCAGCTCGGCCGCCCAGGCCCCGGCCACCGTGATGACGTCGCTGACGACGAGGTCGAATCCGCCGGTCGCCAGTTCCGGAGCCAGGGCCGTCGCCATCCGCGCGGCCCGTACGCTCAGTTTGGCTCCGGCATCGTCATCGTCCTCATCGGGCAGAGCCGCCAGTCCCGGCAGCGGACGCACCTCGAGGCCCCGGCGCGCTGCCGCCGCGGTCCACCGCTCACCGGTGTAGACGACCACGCGGTCGCCTGCCGTACGCAGCGATGTGGCCAGGCCCAGCGCCGGAAATGCGTGTCCGGCGTCGGACCCGGCCACGATCGCGATGCGCAACGGGCCCGTCTCGGACCCGTCGTCACGGCTGCCGGAACTGTCGAGGGTGCTCAGTTCTGTTCCGGGGTCTGCGGGGCGGGCGCAGCGCCGCCCTGCTCCACCTGGCCCGCCGGGGCGCCCTGTGCGCCGGCGGTCTGCCCCGGCGCGAGCGATCCACCGTTCATGCTGGCCCGGATCTGCTCGAGCCGGGCGTGGCCGGCGAGCTGGACGCCCGCGGCCTCCACCTCCTGCATGCGTCCGGCGACGGTGCCCTTGGCGAGCTCGGCCGACCCCAGGGCATTGGCGTAGCGACGCTCGATCTTGTCGCGCACCTGCTCGAGGTTCGGCGTGTTGCCGGGAGCCGAGAGCTCGCTCATCTGGTTCAGCGAAGCACTGACCTGCTCCTGCATCTTCGCCTGTTCGAGCTGGCTCAGGAGCTTGGAGCGTTCGGCGAGCTTCTGCTGCAGCGCCATGGCGTTGCGCTCGACGGCCTGCTTGGCCTGCGCTGCGGCCTGCAGAGACTGATCGTGCAGCACCTTGAGGTCTTCGACGTTCTGCTCGGCCGTCACCAGCTGCGCCGCGAAGGCCTCGGCGGCGTTGGTGTACTCGCCCACCTTCGCACTGTCACCGGCGGCCGCGGCCTGGTCGGCGAGCGTGAGCGCCTGGCGCGCATTGCCCTGCAGCTTCTCGATCTCCTCGAGCTGGCGGTTGAGCCGCATCTCGAGCTGCCGCTGGTTGCCGATGACCGCCGCCGCCTGCTGGGAGAGCGCCTGGTGCTGCCGCTGCGCGTCCTCGATCGCCTGCTGGATCTGCACCTTCGGATCGGCGTGCTCGTCGATCTTCGAATTGCCCAGCGCCATCATGTAGTTCCAGAACTTCACAAACGGATTGGCCATCGGTCTTCCAAACTCCTCGTTGCGCGGGTCGCGTCGTCGTTCGATCGATCACGCGGCGGCAAGTGCCGCGGGCACACCCGCGTCGTCCACCGAATCTTCCTGGGGGGCAATGACTTCGACAAGGCTATCGGACGCTCCGACGGGCCGGCCCGCCGGCTGCATCAGGCCCGCGACCTGGAAGAGCACCTCGCCGATCGGCACGTCGAGCGCCTCGCAGATCGACGCCAGCAGCTCGCTGGAGGCCTCCTTCTGCCCGCGTTCGACCTCGGAGAGGTAACCGAGCGACACCCTCGCGTCGGTCGAGACTTCACGCAATGTGCGTCCCTGACCGTTCCGAACACGGCGCAGCTCATCGCCGATCGCCTCACGCAAGAGCAGAGTCACGCGCGGACCTCCTCACGATTCTCCAGGAGCCCGGGGGTCGGGCCGTCGATTCCATCAATAGCCTGTGCCGTCGACCCTAGCCGAATTCCCGACCGACCGCCGCCGACATACCGCACGCCGCGGCGCTCCCGCGCACGCCCGGCACACTCGGATCTCAACGCCGTGGGCCCCTGGTCTATTCCGCGCCGCGGCGCAGCACGACGGCCCGCCAGACGTAGTCGAGTCCGGTGACCACCGTCGCGACCAGCGCGGCTGCCATGATCGCCCACGCGGCGGTGTGCCACGCTCCCGAGAGCGGCAGCACGAACAGTCCGATCGCCACCGACTGAAGCAGGGTCTTGAGCTTGCCGCCCCGGCTGGCCGGGATCACTCCGTGGCGCAGCACCCAGAAGCGCAGCAGCGTCACTCCGATCTCCCGCGCCAGAATCACCCCGGTGACCCACCAGGGCAGCTCCGCCAGGATCGACAGGCCGATCAGTGCCGCGCCGATGAGCGCCTTGTCCGCGATCGGATCGGCCATCTTCCCGAAGTCGGTGACCAGGTTCATGCCGCGCGCCAGGCGGCCGTCGAGCTGGTCGGTGAACGCGGCGACCGCGAAGACCACGAAGGCCGCGATCCGCCAGCTCACCGATTCCCCGTCGTCGACGAAGAGCAGGACCACGAACACCGGGACCAGGACGATGCGGAACACCGTCAGTGCGTTGGCGATGTTCACCACGGGCACCGGGGCCGCATCCTCGCCGAACACACGGCGCACAGGCTCAGTCACGTGATCAAGCCTAACGTCACGCTTTTCTCAGACTCCCGAAGGGCGCGCTCGGACCTGCGGCTACTCTCGATGGCATGCTGAGCGAACAACCCGATTCCCGCACCGGCGAGCCCTCATCGGTCCTCGTCCGCCGTGCCCGGACATCGGATGTTCCCCGCATCAAGGAACTGATCGACATCTACGCCGGCAAGATCCTGCTCGACAAGAACCTGGTCACCCTCTACGAGTCGGTCCAGGAGTTCTGGGTCGCCGAAAACGGCGGAGAGGTGGTCGGTTGCGGCGCCCTGCACGTGATGTGGTCGGACCTCGGCGAGGTCCGCACGGTCGCCGTCGACACCGCGCACGCCGGTCGCGGCATCGGGCACAAGATCGTCGACCGGTTGATGGATGTGGCCCGCGAACTCGAATTGGAGCGGGTCTTCGTCCTCACCTTCGAGACGCAGTTCTTCTCCCGGCACGGCTTCGTGGAGATCGACGGCACCCCGGTCTCCCGCGAGGTCTTCGAGGAGATGTGCCGGTCGTACGACACAGGTGTCGCCGAGTTCCTCGATCTCAGCTTCGTCAAACCCAACACCCTCGGAAACACCCGGATGCTCGCGCATCTGTGACCGCCACGGAAGGACATCGGACATGGCCGGCTTCTTCGCCGTCGAATACACCTACGCCCCGGAGGCCGCGGCGGTGCGGGACCGGTTCCGGCCCGAGCACCGGACCTGGCTGAGTGCACAGCACGAGGCCGGCCGTCTCCAGTTCGTGGGTCCGTACTCCGACGGCAGCGGCGCGCTCCTGATGATCACGGCCGACGACGCCGACGCCGCTCGCGACCTGCTTGCGCAGGACCCGTTCGCGCGCGAGTCGGCCGTCGCCGCCGTCTCCGTCAAAGAGCTGACGCAGGTCTTCGGCCCCTACTGACGCGAGGGTCGGACGTCGGCCGCGTCGCGACTGCGCTTGCGGCTGACCACCAGGCTGGCCACCGTGGTCGCCAGCAGGGTGCCGCCGATGATGCCCAGCGACAGAGGAGTGCCGATCTCCGGCACCGGAACGGACTCGCCGCCGTTGATGAACGGCAGCGTGTTCTCGTGGAGCGCGTGCAGGACCAGCTTCACGCCGATGAAGGCCAGGATCAGCGACAGACCGTACGAGAGGTAGATCAGCCTGTCGAGCATGCCGCCGAGCAGGAAGTAGAGCTGCCGCAGACCCATCAGCGCGAAGGCGTTGGCGGTGAACACCAGGTACGGCTCCTGGGTGAGTCCGTAGATCGCCGGAATGGAGTCGAGGGCGAACAGCACGTCGGTGAAACCGATGATGATCAGCACCACCAGCAGCGGGGTGATGTAGCGCTTGCCGTCGATCTTGGTGGTGAGACGGTCACCGTCGTAGACGTCGGTGGCGCGGAACCACTTCTTGACGAACCGTTCGAGGCGGCTCTCGCGCTCGCGTTCGTGCACGGCGGGCTCGTCGCTCTCCTTGAGCAGCTTCACCGCCGTCACGAGCAGGATGAGCCCGAACAGATAGAACACCCAGCTGTAGGCGTTGATGGCGGCGGCGCCGACCGCGATGAAGGCGCCGCGCATGACGAGCGCCATCACGATGCCGAGGAGCAGCACCTTCTGCTGGTAGACGCGCGGTACGGCGAACGACGTCATGATGACCACGAACACGAACAGGTTGTCGACCGAGAGCGCCTTCTCGGTGACGTAACCGGCGAAGTACTCGCCGCCGTAGGTTCCGCCCCATTTCCACCAGACGAATCCGCCGAACAGGACGGCGATGCCGATGTAGACCGCCGACCAGAATCCGGACTCGCGGAGCGTGGGCTCATGCGGGGTACGGACGTGGGCGAAGAAGTCGAAGACGAACAGGCCCAGGATCACCGCCCCGGTGACCAACCAGGTCACGACAGTGGCATTCATGAATTCCTCCAACACGTAGCACGAAGCGACGATGCTGGAGGTCTCTCCCACCGGCGGCGCCGGCGGCGGCCCCGGGAGCGGTGCACGGCATCCGATCCGCGGATGCCGCACCACCGTTCCGTACTGACGGGAACGCCTGCGAGGCGGGGATACTCCCCTCCAAGATCTCCGTCAGTTTAACGGATCGGCGTCCTCGCCGCCTCCCCCGGTGATCGAGGCGATGACACCGGCGAGGTCCTCGGGCTTGACCAGGACCTCGCGGGCCTTCGATCCCTCGCTGGGGCCGACGATGCCGCGCGTCTCCATCAGGTCCATCAACCGGCCTGCCTTGGCGAATCCGACGCGCAGCTTCCGCTGGAGCATCGACGTCGAACCGAACTGGCTCGACACCACGAGCTCGATGGCCTGCAGCAGATCGTCGAGATCGTTGCCGATGTCGGCGTCGATGTCCTTCTTCTCGCCGGCCTTGGCCGTCGTGACGCCTTCGGTGTAGTCCGGTTCGGACTGCTCGCGGGTGAACTCGACGACGGCCGAGATCTCCTCGTCGGTGATGAACGCGCCCTGCATGCGGATCGGCTTGTTCGCACCCATCGGGAGGAACAGACCGTCGCCCATGCCGATCAGCTTCTCCGCCCCCGGCTGGTCGAGGATCACCCGGGAATCGGTCAGCGAACTGGTGGCGAAGGCCAGTCGGCTCGGGACGTTCGTCTTGATCAGGCCGGTGACCACGTCCACCGACGGTCGCTGCGTGGCGAGGACCAGGTGGATGCCCGCGGCACGCGCCTTCTGCGTGATGCGGACGATCGCCTCCTCCACGTCACGCGGCGCCGTCATCATCAGATCGGCGAGCTCGTCGACGATCGCGACGATGTACGGGTACGGCTTGTACACCCGCTCCGATCCGAGCGGAGTGGTGATCTCACCCGATCGGACCTTGGCGTTGAAGTCATTGATGTGCCGCACCCGGGACGCCTTCATGTCCTGGTAGCGCTGCTCCATCTCCTCCACCAGCCAGGCGAGCGCGGCCGCCGCCTTCTTCGGCTCGGTGATGATCGGTGTGATCAGATGCGGAATGCCCTCGTACGGCGTGAGTTCCACCATCTTCGGATCGATGAGGATCATCCGCACCTCTTCGGGTGTGGCGCGGGTCAGCAGCGACACGAGCATCGAGTTCACGAAGCTCGACTTGCCCGAACCGGTGGAACCCGCCACCAGCAGATGCGGCATCTTCGCGAGGTTGGCGCTCACGAAGTCGCCCTCGATGTCTTTGCCGAGACCGATGACGAGCGGATGATTCTCCTTGCGCGTCGTCGGCGCCGCGAGGACGTCCGAGAGGCGCACCATCTCACGGTCGGAGTTCGGCACCTCGATGCCGACCGCCGACTTGCCCGGGATCGGCGCCAGCAGACGCACGTTGTCGGTGGCGACGGCGTAGGCGATATTGCGCTGCAACTGGGTGATCTTCTCGACCTTGACGGCCGGGCCCAGCTCCACCTCGTACCGCGTCACCGTCGGACCCCGGGTGTATCCGGTGACCGCGGCATCGACCTTGAACTGCTCGAGCACACTGTTGATGCGGTCGATCATCTCGTCGTTGGCAGAGGTCCCCAGCTTGGCGGGCTCGCCCTGCACCAGCAGGTCGGCCGGCGGCAGGAGATATCCCGATTCGGGGTCCTGATCGAGGAACGAACCGCCCGACGGCGCTGCGGGAGGAGCGGTCGTGACCGGCTTGCGAGCGGTCGCCGGTGCGGGAGCCGGCCGGCGGCGCGGGCGCGCCGCGGGAGTCGGCTCGTACGACTCGTGGTCGTCGGCGTCGAAGGCATCGCTGTCGAGAGCACCGGAGTCGAGAGCGCCGCCGTCCAGACCGTCGTCGCCGAGGACATCGCTGAGGTCGCCCAGCGGCGCGGTCGGATTGTCGTCGACGGGAACGTCGAAGGAAGGCTCCCCCGCCCCGGACCGGCGTGCGGACGCCGGCAGCGGCGCGTCGATCAACGGCTCGGTCAGCAGATCGGCCATGTGCGAGTCGCGGTCCTGCCCGGCGGTCCTGCGCCTGCGCGGCGACGCACCGCCGGAGCGGGGACGGCGCCGCGTATCGGGCGGGTAGTTCCGGTACGGGTCGCCGTAGTCGATCGCCGCGTCCGGATCGGCACGGCGCTCGTCCGCCGCATCCGGCTTCGGCTCGTCGCCGTAGTCGTCCGGTCCGTACTCGTCGTACTCGTCGTCGGGCCCGTAGTCGTCGGGCCCGTAGTCGTCGTACTCGTAGTCGTACTCCGCCCCCAGGCCCAGGTAGTCCGACGTGGCGGCGACCACCTCGCCCAGTGTCCGTCCGCTGAGGGCGAGCACGCCGAAGGCGGCCAGAAGCAGGAACAGGGGGACGGTGACCCAGACCGTGACCGCGTTCGTCAGCGGCGAACCCAGTACGTAGCCGACGAAGCCCGCCGATCGGGCGCGGGCGTCGTAGCCGGTCGGTGCGCCGTGCATCAGGTGCGTGAGGGCGAGCACCGGAACTGCGATCAGCAACGTCCCCGCGACATTGCGCAGACGACGCTCCGGGTTGGCCGGAAACCGCATCACCAGCACCGCGACGGCGACCAGGAACACGGGGACGCCGTAGGCGAGCGCGCCGAAACCCGCCCGGACGAGCGTGTCGACGAATGCCCCGACCGGCCCCAGTGCGGTGAACCAGACGCCGAGCGCGACCAGCGCTGCGGCGAGTGTGAGAGCCAGACCCGCGCTGTCGCGTCCCTGCGACGGCGCCTCGTCCCGGTGAGCACCGATGCGTGCGACGCCGCCCAGACCGCGTGCGGCGAGGTTCCAGGTCGCCGCTGCGGCCCGGCCCATCCCCCGCGCCACCGACGACCGTTCCGCCGGCCGGCGCTTGAGATCCTGCGAGTGCGCCGGGCGGCGCGCGGTTCCGGCCCGGTCTGCGGGCGGCTTGCGCGCACCGCCGCGGCCGCCCTGTCCGGACTTGGGCCGTGCCGTCGCCGTGGCCCGAGTCCCCCCACGTGAGGCGCCGCTGCGCGACCGGCCGCCGGCCGACGACTTCGGCTTCCCCGAAGTCTCGGATGAGCGGCTGCGCGTTGATGCATTGGAAGCCATGGCCTCCAGCCTAATGCCCGCCAATCACATCAGTCACACTGGCAACACCGCAGAGATCACGGTCGTGTCGATTTCGTGACCGGTTCACAACGTCCGGTGGGCACTGCGCAGGCTCGCTATCGCTGCCGGAGAACCGGAGAACTCCACGTCGACCGGTGCACGGCCGAACGCGAAGAGCAGCAGTTCCCCGACCGAGCCGGACACTCCCACCGGCTGGCCGCGGCCCACGCTCATCACCTCCCGACCGTCCCCGGTGCGCAGGGTGGCCCGCACGGGAGAGCCCGCCATGATCCGGCGTCCCACCGTCCGCAGCGGAAGCTCTAGAGCCCGCTCGAGATCCGGCGACACCTGCCGCGGCAGGAACGGACCGGCCGGATCGGCGCCCCCGCGCAGCACGTCCTCGTGATGAACGAACATCTCGGCGAGGTTGAGGAAGCGGTCGGCCACCCGGAACGGCGAGTACCAGGGCGGCCCGTCCGACAACATGGCCAGCAGCTCGTCCCAGGGCTTGTCGGCGTAGCTGTCGGCGACGGCAGCGGTGTGTCCGGCCAGCGGGCCGATGAAGATGCCCGCTGTCGCATCGAGCCTGCGTTCCCGCAGGATCAGGTGGATCGCGAGATCACGGTTGTCCCAGCCCGCACACAGCGTGGGGGCGTCGGGCCCCGTCCGGCGCATCGTCTCGACGAGCGCCGCCCGCTCGGATCGGGCGAGATTCACCGCCGCTCCCCCACCGCGATGACGGTCGGGACGATCATCGGCCGGCGCCGGTACTTCTCAGCCACCCATCGACCCACCGCGCGCCGCACGCCCTGAGCGATCCGGTGTGTGTCGGTGACCCCTTCGTTGGCCAGTTCGACGAGCGCCTTGTTCACCAGTTCGGCGGCGTCGTTCAGGGCGCCGGGATCGTCGGAGAAGCCGCGGCCGGACACCGTCGGCTTGCTCACCGCGGCACCCGTCGACGCGTCCACCGCCACCGAGATGGAGATGAAGCCGCCTTCGCCGAGCACGAGGCGGTCCGAGAGCGTCGATTCCCCGACGTCGCCGACCGAGAGTCCGTCGACGTAGACGTATCCGACCGGCACGCGGCCGGTGATCCTGGCGCGTCCGTCCACCAGGTCGACGACCACTCCGTCCTCGGCGAGGACGATCCGGTCGGCGGGAACCCCTGTGGCCTCGGCGAGCGCGGCATTGGCGCGCAGGTGGCGCCATTCACCGTGCACGGGCATGGCATTCGACGGGCGCACCGCGTTGTAGAGGTACAGCAACTCGCCCGCGGAGGCATGGCCGGAGACGTGGACCTTGGCGCTGGCCTGGGTCACCACGGTGGCGCCGCGCTTGGCGAGACCGTTCACCACGGCGAACACGGAGTTCTCGTTGCCCGGGATCAGCGACGACGCGAGGACCACGAGGTCGTCGGCGCGGATGTTGATCTGGCGGTGCTCACCGCGAGCCATGCGCGAGAGGGCCGAGAGCGGCTCTCCCTGCGAGCCGGTGGAGATGAGCACCAGCCGGTGGTCGGGCAGGGTGGCCGCGGTGTCCATGTCCACCACCACGCCGTCCGGCACCGTGAGGTAACCGAGGTCTTGCGCGATCTGCATGTTCCGGACCATCGACCGGCCGACGAAGGTCACGCGCCGACCGTGCCGGTGTGCCACGTCGACGATCTGCTGGATCCGGTGGACGTGGCTCGCGAAGGAGGCGACGATCACGCGCTGGCGGGCCTTGCCGATGACGGTGTCGAGGACGCCGCCGATCTCACGCTCGGGGGTGACGAAACCGGGGACCTCGGCGTTGGTCGAGTCCACCAGGAACAGGTCGACGCCCTCGTCGCCGAGTCTGCTGAAGCCGGCCAGGTCGGTGAGACGGTTGTCCAGCGGCAGCTGATCGAGCTTGATGTCGCCCGTGTGCAGGACCAGACCGGCCGGTGTACGGATCGCGACGGCGAGCGCGTCGGGGATCGAGTGGTTCACCGCGAAGTACTCGCAGTCGAATCCGCCGTGCGAGAGGCGATCGCCCTCGGCCACCTGGACCAGCTTCGGCCGCAGGCGGTGTTCGCGGCACTTGGCCGCGACCAGTGCGAGCGTGAACCGGGAACCGACGATCGGGATGTCGCCGCGGAGCTTGAGCAGGAAGGGCACTGCGCCGATGTGGTCTTCGTGGCCGTGCGTCAGGACCACTGCTTCGATGTCCTCGACGCGGTCTTCGATGTAGCCGAAGTCGGGCAGGATCAGGTCGACGCCGGGCTGCTGGTCCTCGGGGAAGAGCACGCCGCAGTCCACGACGAGCAGCTTGCCGTCGTACTCGAAGACGGTCATGTTGCGGCCGATCTCACCGATGCCGCCGAGCGCGACGACGCGGAGTCCGCCCTTGGGCAGCTTCGGCGGGGCGGGCAGCCGGTCGATGACGTCGCCCGTGACGCTCGATCCGGTGGCCGCGGCCACCTGCGGAGGCAGTTTCGCGGCGCCTGAATCGGCCGCCCGCGCCTTGTTCGGGTGGTCGGCGGGCGGGCCCGCCTTGCGTGAGGCCCGCCGACGACCGCCGCCCTTGCGGCCGCCCCCGTCGGCGTTGCCGTTACCGCTGTTGTCGCCGGCGGTGTTGTTGCTGTTGTCGGCCATCAGGAGATCACCTCGGCTGCGCGCAGATCCGTGATGAGTGCTTCGATCTGGGCGGGTTCGGCCGCGACCTGCGGCAACCGCGGATCCCCCACTTCCAGACCGGTGATGCGCAGGGCCGTCTTGACCATGCACACTCCGCCGAGCCGACCCATCGCGTCGACCAGCGGTGCCATCGAGTCGGCGAGCCGGCGCGCCTGCGCGAGGTCGCCGGCGAGCACGGCGGCCCGCAGATCGCGGAGCCGGCCCGGCACGAGATGGCCGATGACGCTGACGAAACCGGTGGCGCCGATCGACAGCCACGGCAGGTTCAGTGCGTCCTCCCCGGACAGGTACTCCAGGTCGGTGGCCGCCAGGATCTTCGACGCCGCATGCAGATCGCCCTTGGCGTCTTTGACGGCTTTGATGTTGGGGTGCTCGGCGAGGCGCAGGATGGTCTCGGTCTCGATCGGGATCACCGACCGCGGCGGGATGTCGTACAGCATCACCGGCAGACTCGACGCGTCGGCGATGGTGCGGAAGTGTGCTAGGACACCCGACTGGGGCGGCTTGCTGTAATACGGGGTGACGATCAGCACGCCGTCCGCGCCGATCTCCTCCGCTTCGCGGACGCGCCGCGCCGACTCGGCGGTGTCGTAGCTGCCGGCCCCGTGGACGACCTTCGCGCGGTCGCCGACCGCGTCGAGCGCGACCCGCAGAAGGTCGTTCTTCTCCTGCACCGTGGTGGTCGGCGACTCACCGGTGGTGCCGTTCACGACGATGGCGTCACAGCCCCCGTCGACCAGGTGAGCGGCCAGCTCCGCGGCTTTGTCGAGATCGACCTTCCCCTCCCGAGTGAAGGGGGTCACCATTGCCACCGAAACCGTCCCGAACGGGTGTTCCGCAATTCCTGCGTCAGCCGAGTTCATGCCGCTCAGGCTACCGTCTGACGGGCCGATCGCCGCGCTCAGCCCTCGAATACGAAGGGCGAGGTCGCGACTTCGGTTCCGTCGGCGAGTTCGCCGATTTCGAAGTCCCCGAACGCCGTCGGTGCCACCTCGCGGAGCCGGCGCAGGCATTCCACGGCCAGCTGGCGGATCTCGACGTCCGCGTGCTCGGTCGCCCGCATTCCGATGAAGTGGCGCCAGGCCCGGTAGTTGCCGGTCACGACGATCCGCGTCTCCGTCGCATTCGGCAGCACCGAGCGGGCCGCCTGTCGGGCCTGCTTGTGCCGCAGGATCGCATTCGGGACGTCGGCGAACTTGGCCTCGAGCTCGGCCAGGAGGTCGGCATAGGCGCGCCGCGCCGCGTCGGTCGCTTCGACGAACAACTCCTCGAGGCGCTCGTCACCGCGGATCGCCGGCGGCGCGACCACGTTGGAATCGTGTTCGGGGACGAAGCGCTGCGAGAGCTGCGAGTAGGAGAAGTGGCGATGACGGATCAGCTCGTGCGTGCACGACCGGGAGATCCCGGTGATGTAGAAGGTGCACGTGGCGTGTTCGAACAACGACGTGTGGCCCACCTCCAGGACGTGACGCAGATAGCCGGCGTTGGTGGCGGTGCGCGGATTCGGCTTGTGCCAGCTCTCGTAGCAGGCGCGACCGGCGAACTCGATGAGGGCCTCACCACCGTCGGCGTCGGTATCCCAGTCCACCTCCGGCGGCATGAACTGCGTTGCCGCGACCAGCTGGACCTTCAGCGGCACTAATTCGGACACGTCGCAACTCCTCGGCACTGCAGCGGCTCATGACGGGCTCTGCGGGTCATGGCACCCGGACAGCCTCGAGCCTCGATTGTCTCGCATCCGGTTCGTCCTGCGGCATCCGGGCCGGTGGTGCATCATCGGTCCAGTGAGCTCTTCGATCCGCCGCCGTCGCCTCGCGGCCCTCGCCCTGTCCGCCGCCCTGTCCGTCACCGCCCTGTCCGTCACCGTGGTCGTTCCGACGGCCTCCTCTCCGGCCCTGGCCGCACCTGCCGCCGCATCACCGGTGGCCACGGCCGCCGTCACGAACTCGGCGATCACGCCCGGACGGGAGATCGGGCTGGAGGGGACGATCAACACCAGGACGCTCGAGGGCTATCGCGCCGCCGACGGTCGGCATGTCAACGGACTCGTGCTGCGGAGCGACAATCTCTCGCGGCTCACCGCATCCGACATCTCAGCGCTGCGCGCCCGCGGTCTGGCGACGGTGATCGATCTGCGGACCGGTATCGAGCGGGCAGTCCAACCCGACCGTCGCGTGCCCGGCACGCGCCAGGTGAGTGCGGACGTCCTCGGACAGGTGTCGCCGCTGAGTCTGATCGACGTCGCGTCGGCGTATCCGGAATTCGTCACCGACGCCAACGCGCGCGCTCAGCTCCGCACGGCCGTCCTCGAGATCGCGAAGACGGCGAAGACCGGCCGGACCACGCTTTTCCACTGTTCGGCGGGCAAGGACCGCACCGGCTGGGTGGCGGCCGTCCTGCTGACCGTCCTCGGTGTCGACCGCGCGACGATCGAGGCGGACTATCTCGCCTCCAACCACTATCGGCGTGCATCGGCCACCGACCCGATCAACGGCGTGGACATCTCGATGCTGAACTCGGCCTTCGCGGCCGCTGATCGCGTCTACGGCTCGATGGACGGCTACCTCCGCAAGGGGCTGCGCCTGACGGATGAGGACGTCGACTCGCTCCGGAGCAGCCTGCTGAGCTGAGGCCCCGGTGGCCGGCGCGGCGCGTCAGCCGCGGACGATGGCGCCCAGCTTCGCGTAGGTGTCCTGCCAGCCGTGGACGGCGACCGCGTCGATGCCGAGTTCAGCCACCGGACGGTCGTTGCCGCCCTCGTCGAGACGGTCGCCGAAGAACAGGATGTCGTCGGTGCCCAGGCCGAGGATCTCCATCAGACGGCGCGCCCCGTAGGCCTTGTCGATCCCCTTCGCCGTGATGTCGACCGACGTCGATCCGCCGCTGCGGACCTCGAGGTCGGGCAGCCGCTCGGCGGCGTACGCACGCAGCGACTCCTTCTTGCGCCCGTCCGGATCCCACGCCGCCTTCGCGTCGACCGGCGCGGACTGGCCGAGCGCGGAGAAGGTGACCTGACTGCCGCGGTCCTCCAGGATCGGGCCCCAGGTCTTCTCCTCCCAGAGCCCGAGCTCACGTGCGCCGGCCTCCACCACCCGCATGGCCTCGGCCTTCTGGTGGTCGGAGAGGTCCTCGGCGTACACCGTCTCCCAATCCCGGCCGGACCACCGGACGTAGCGGGTGCCGTTGGTGGGCATCAGGTGCAGGTTGCCGCGGTCCGCGAAGTCGCCGAGCCGGTCGAGGACCTGCGACTGGAATTGCCCGTACTGACCGCCGGAGATGATGCAGCCCATGCTTCCGGCGAGCAGTTCCCGGAACAGCCCGACCATCTCGTCGCTCATCGCGGTCTTCGACGGCGCCAGGGTGTCGTCGAGATCGAACATGACGAGTCGGTAGGTCTTGCCGTTGTGCGTGACGGACACGTGTCCACCCTTCCGTTAAGTGTGCGCGCAGAAGTGTAGCCGGGCGCCGGTCCCGGGCCGGTGCGGGTCAGTCCCCGGCGATGACCCAGTCGAAGGCCTGCGCCTTGGACCGCGCTCCCTGCGCGGCCTTCGACCGCGACCGTTCACCGAGTTCGGCGAGCAGCCGTTCACCCGCACGGACGAGGTCCGCGAGCACGGCCGGCGTCAGGTATCCGGGGCGAGTGGCGAAGAGGAGGTCCTCACTCGCGGTGTTGCCGCTGGCGCCGGGAGCGAACGGGCAGCCGCCGAGTCCGCCGAGCGCACCGTCCACCAGTCGGGCGCCGCCGTCGGCGGCGGCCAGCGAGTTCGCGACGCCCATCCCCCAGGTGTCGTGTCCGTGGAAGACGAGCCTGCGTTCGCCCGCGCCGACGGTCGCGAACAGGTCGCGCACCTGATCGGGGTGGGCCTGGCCGAGCGTGTCGGCGAGCACCACGTCGTCGGCGTCCGCCGTGCGCGGGTCGGCGACGATGCCGCGGACACGATCCGGGTCCACCGGACCGTCGAACGGGCAGGTGAACGCGGTGGCCAGACAGAGTTGGATGCGGCCGCCCGCCTCCTTGGCCGCCGCGACGGCTCGCGGCATGGCGGCGATGCTGTCCTCGGCGGACCGGCCGATGTTCGCCTTGTTGTGCGCGTCCGACACCGACAGGCAGTACTGAAAGTTCCGGACGCCCGCCGCGGCGGCCTTCTCGACGTGTCTCGGGGTGGCGACCCACACCCAGCAGCGGTCGAGTTCGTCCGGCGTCAGTTGCGCGACGATGTCGAGGGTGCCCGCCATCGGCGGAACCAGATCGGGTCGCGCCATCGAACCGATCTCGAGTTCGGGCACACCCGCCGCCAACAGGGTGCGTGCCAGTGCCACGCGGACTTCGACGTCGAGCACCTTGCCGGTGAGCTGCAGTCCGTCACGCAGGGTCACGTCCCGGAGGGCGACCTGCGAATAGTCCGTGGCTCCGGAGGCCGACTGCGCGCTCATCGCCGTCCTCCCAGAAAACGCGCGCGGATCTCGTCGGTGTGCTCACCCAGGTCGGGGCCGACCGAGCGGATCGGCAGCGAGGTCTCGCCGAGTACCGGGACGATGCCCGGGAACGCGACCCGGCGCGGCTCGGGGCCGCCGGCGTCGACGTCGAACTCCTGAATCATGTTCCGTGCGCGGTACTGCTCGTCCGCGACGATGTCGGCGGCGGTGTAGATCGGGCCCGCGGGGACGGCCGCGTCGTCGAGCACGGCGAGCACCTCGTCGCGCGACCTCGCGCCGGTCCACTCCCCGATCGCCGCGTCGATCTCGTCGCGCCGCCGCCACCGGCCGTCGTTGGTGGCCAGATCGGGGTCGTCGGCGAGATCGTCGCGGCCGATCGCTCTCATGTAGCGGGGGAAGATCGCATCCGCGTTGCCCGAGATGACGACGGAACTGCCGTCCCGGCAGAGATAGCCGTTCGACGGTGCGATGCCCTCCATGCGTCCGCCGGTCCGTTCTCGCTTCACCCCGTACGCCCCGAGGTCGGGCACCAGCGACTCCATCATCGAGAAGATCGCCTCGTTCAGGGCGACGTCGACGATCCGATCGGCCAACGGCAGTCCGGGCTCACCGTCGCCGCCGCGGTTCTCGTCGCGCCTGCGCAGACGCTCGTAGAGCGCCATCACGGCGCCGAAGGCTCCGTAGAGTCCAGCGATCGAATCCCCGATCGAGACCCCGACGCGCACCGGCGGCCGATCGGGGTCGCCGACCAGTTCGCGGAACCCGCCGTAGGCTTCGGCGACCGCCGCGAAGCCCGGCCTTTCCGAATAGGGGCCGGTCTGACCGAACGCGGAGATGCGGACGAAGATCAGGTCCGGGTTCGCCTCGCTGAGCGCCTCGGGGCCCAGCCCCCATCGCTCCAGAGTCCCGGGACGGAAGTTCTCGAGAACCACATCGCAGTGCGCGGCAAGGCTTTTGACGTCCTCGCGCCCCTGTTCGGTCTTGAGGTCGAGCACCACGGACTTCTTGTTCCGGTTGATCGTCCGGAACAGCATCGACGTCTCGCCGTCGTACAGGCGCCAGTTGCGGAGTTCGTCGCCGGTCTCACGTTCGATCTTGATGACCTCGGCGCCGAAGTCGGCCAGCATGCGCCCGGCGGTCGGCGCCGCGATGTAGTTGCCGAGCTCGAGCACCCGGACCCCGTCGAGCGGCAGCCTCCGCTGGTGTTGTGGAGAGTTCACGCCTGCCAGCCTATTAGCCGGGGGCGGCTTCGGAGCGCAAGGCGGGACCGAGGTCGCCGCGTCCGGTGACCTCCACCCGGTCGAGGCCGCGCCAGTCGGCCAGCGCCGCCAGGTCGACGGCCAGCGACCGCGCGACCCGCGCGGTGTCGGCGCCCGGCTCCGCGTGTGCCGAGAGCACCCGGAGGACTCCCGCGGCGCGGTCGGCTTTGAGGTCGACGCGAGCCGTCAGTTCCTCGTCCATAAGATACGGCAGCACGTAGTATCCGTGCACCCGTTTGTGTTCGGGTACGTAGATCTCGATCCGGTAGCGGAAGCCGAAGAGCCGCTCGGTGCGCGGGCGGTAGAACACCAGCGGATCGAAGGGCGACAGCAGCGTCGAATGCGGTACTCGGCGCGGCAGCCGCGCGTCGCGGTGCAGATAGGCCGGCTCGCTCCAGCCGTCGACCCGCACCTGCGCCACCACTCCGGCGTCGACGAGGTCGCCCAGCACATCGCGGACCTCGGCGGTCCGCAAGCGGTAGTAGTCGGCCAGGTCGGCCGCCGTCGCGACCCCGTGCGCGGCCGCGGCGCGGGACACCAGCTCGCGGTGCGCATCTCGCCGGCCGACCGTGACACCGACGCGCTCGGCGCCGACGACGCGCTCGGCGAGGTCGTAGTGCCGGTGGAAGTGCGGGCTCCGCACCGCCGACAGCGAACCGGCCGCGAACATCGCCTCGCACAGATGCTTCACCTCACCGCGCATCCACCAGGAGCCGCGCTCGGCCGGAGCCCGCGTGATGCCGAGCGCGTCCTCGATCTCGCGCGGGGTCATCGCACCTTGATCGGTGATCACGGCGAGCACGTCGGCCGCACGGGACCTGTTGCGCTGCAGCACCTCTCGCGTATGGCGGTAGCGGCCGTCGCGGTACTCGTCCATCCGCCAGCCGAACAGCGGCCAGTCGTCGACCGGAACCAGGGCCGCCTCGTGTGCCCAGTACTCGGCGAGCAGCCGCGGGCTCCGCGCCCTCGGGCGCCAGGCCGCGCCGTCGAGAAGCCCGTCACGATACGCTCCGAGCCGGCTGAACGCGGGGAGGTAGTGCGCTCGCGCGAGGACGTTCACCGAGTCGAGCTGAAGCAGCCGTGTGCGGCTCAGCACTCGTCGCAGATGTCTACGGGTCGGCTCGCCCGCCGGCGGCGGATCCGCGAATCCCTGCGCCGCAAGGGCGATGCGGCGGGCCTGCGCCACCGAGAGTTCGGCGCGCATCGCCGTCATCAGTGTACGGCGTCGAGGGTGATGTACACCGCGGTGCCCTCGTCCGTGGACTTCGCGACAGCCGTGCCGGTGCGGTCGACGCCCTCGAGCCGGATCCCGATCGGCGCCGGTCCGGGATCGAAGTTGCGCCACCAGTTCTTCTTGTCCGGCATCGCGACGCCGACGATCACCTCGTCGGCGCCGCGGCGGCGGTATGCGACCGGCAGCGAGAACTGCTTCCCACTCCGCCGGCCGGTGTAGGTGATCTCGGTCATCGATCTCGACAGCATCCCACCGACCACGGGCGCCCTCAGAATCGGGGCCACCAGCCTGTTGACACCGTGCGCGACTCGCTGAAACGTGTTCATCTCGACGAGCCTAACCGCGCCGCGCCCGCGCGTCAGCCGGCGGCGTTGATGCGGACCATGTTCCCGGCGGGGTCGCGGAACGCACAGTCCCGCGGCCCCCACGGCTGATCGATCGGCTCCTGGAGCACTTCGGCTCCGGACGCGGAGACCTTCTCGAAGATCGCATCGAGATCGTCGGAGCGGAACACGATCGGCGGCATCATGCCCTTGGCGACGAGACGGTGGATCGCCTCGGCGTCCTCGGGCGAGCGGCCGCCTCCGGGCTGCGACAGCACCACCTCGACCGACGGCTGATCGGGCAGGCGCAGGGTGACCCAGTGGTGGTCGCCGTTGGCGACGTCGCGCGTCACCTCCAGACCGAGGGCGTCGCGGTAGAAGCCGAGTGCGGCGTCGATGTCGTCGACGGTGATGGGACAGTAGGTCAGTTCGATGTTCGTCATGCGGACAACGCTAGAGGTCCCGCCGTCGCCGTGCTTCTCGAAAACTGCTCGGTTCCCACGGCCGTGCTCCTCGGGGCGTCAGCCGAACGGCATCGGACGCGCGAGGATCTTGGTCATACACGACGGCAGCCCCTCGAGAGGCTCGTGCGAGCGCGCCCGGTAGGCGCTGGGCGTCTCCCCCGTCAGGCGCCGGAACGTGGAACTGAACGAGCCGAGCGAGGTGAACCCGACCTCGACGCACGCATCGGTGACGCTCATACCGGACCGGAGCAGCGCCATCGCCCGTTCCACCCGCCTCGTGACCAGGTAGCCGTACGGGGTCTCGCCGTACGCGATCTTGAACTCCCGGCTGAAATGCGCCGTGGACATCAGCGCCCGGCGCGCCATCGTCGGCACGTCGAGGGGTTCGGCGTATTCGCGATCCATCAGGTCCCGAGCGCGACGGAGGTGGGCGAGCGTCTCCGGAGACTGCGGGGTGGACGGACCGGGCATGTCAGCGCACCCTCCCGGCGATGACCGTCACCGGCCATCGCACGACGCGGCGGTCGTCGCCCCAGCGCGGCGCGAGGTCGGCGGCGAGTGCGTCGACGAGCCCGCCGGCATCGGCCTCGCCGGCGCGGCGGACCGCGGACCAGGTGCCGAGGTAGCCGACGAACTCCTCGAGCGTCCACGATCGTTCGATGGTGACCGCCGGTGTGTCGAGACGCTCGAACGGGAACTCCAGCTCGGCGTAGCCGTTGTCGACGTGCCGGCGCTCGGACGGCCAGTAGGGTCCGATCTCCTCGCGGTAGAACGTCCCGAACCGGTCCGCCAGATCGTCGTCGAGCACGAGGACCCCGTATGTGATCAAGGCCAGCACTGCGTCGTCGACCGCGATCCGGCGCACCTCGCCGTAGAACGCGCTCAGATCGAACCAGTGCGCGGCCTGCGCGGCCGTGACCAGGTCCGCGGTGTGGTCTTCGACTGCGAGGTGCTCGGCCGCACAGACGCGGTAGTCGATGTTGCCCGCGGTCACCGCGTGATGAATCTGCTCGCCCGCCGGATCGAGTCCGACGACGCCGGTGAAGCGCTCGGCCAGCAGCGCGGTGAGCTGGCCGGTTCCGCAGCCGACGTCGACCGCGCGGCGAGTGTCCGGCGCCGCCGAGGCGAGGGCGTCGACCAGTGCGACCGGGTACGTCGGCCGATAGCGGGCGTAGTCGTCACCGCCCGCGCTGAACCACCTCACCGTCGCCGGTAGTCGATGAACCGGTACAGCGTGCCGGTCGACGAGTACAGCCACTCGCCGACGGTCACCGACTCCCATCGGTCGGGATCCACGACGGGTGCGAAGGCGTCGGCGCCGTCCACCAGCACGTCGATCTCGGTGACCCGCAGGTGTGTGGCCCGGTCGATGGCCGCGGCGTAGATCTCCCCGCCGCCGATCACCGCGGCCGCCTCGCCCGCCGCGTCGAGCGCCGCCTCGAGGCCGGCGACGATCTCGGCACCGTCGGCGCGGTAGTCGCGCGCCCGCGTGATCACGATGTTGCGCCGCCCGGGCAGCGGACGCACCGCGGTCGGCAACGACTCCCAGGTCTTGCGACCCATGATCACGGTCGAGCCGCCGGTGATCTCCTTGAAGCGCCGCATGTCCTCCGGGACGCGCCACGGGATCACGCCGGCGCGGCCGATGGCTCCCGCGCGGTCCTGCGCCCACACCAGGGTGATTGTCATGTCCGCTCCGTTCCCGAGGAGGGTGTCACCGGCTCAGACCGCGACCGGCGCTTTGATCGCCGGATGCGACCGGTATCCCACGACCTCGAAGTCGTCGTACTGGTAGTCGAAGATCGAGTCGGCCCTGCGCAACTTGAGCGTCGGATACGGCAGCGGTTCGCGCGAGAGCTGCTCGCGCACCTGGTCGACGTGGTTGTCGTAGATGTGGCAGTCGCCGCCGGTCCACACGAACTCGCCGACCTCCAGCTCGGCCTGCTGCGCCATCATGTGCGTGAGCAGGGCGTAGGACGCGATGTTGAACGGAACGCCGAGGAACAGGTCGGCGCTGCGCTGGTACAGCTGGCAGCTCAGCCGCCCGTCGGCGACGTAGAACTGGAAGAACGCGTGGCACGGCGGCAGCGCCATCTGCGGAATCTCTCCGACGTTCCACGCGGATACGATGTTGCGCCGCGAGTCGGGGTCGGTGGTCAGCGTCTCCAGCGCCAGGGCGATCTGGTCGACGTGCTCACCCGACGGCGTGGGCCAGTTGCGCCACTGCACGCCGTAGACCGGGCCGAGCTCCCCGTCCGGCGACGCCCACTCGTCCCAGATGCTCACCCCGTGCTCCTGCAGCCACCGGACGTTCGAGTCGCCGCGCAGGAACCACAGGAGTTCGTAGATGATCGACTTGAGATGCACCTTCTTGGTGGTGATCAGAGGAAAGCCCTGCGCGAGGTCGAAGCGCATCTGGTGGCCGAACACGCTGCGTGTTCCGGTCCCGGTGCGGTCGGCCTTCGGGGTTCCGGTCTCCAGCACCAGTCTCAGCAGGTCCTCGTACGGGGTCGGGATCGGCGCGCTCACGCCGTCGAGTCTAGCGAGCGTTCGCCGGTCCCGGTCGCAGCGGCGAGATCGGCGGTTCCGGCTCACCCATCCACGGAGCCGTCTTCCGACTCTCCGACTGCGTATTCTTGATCCGAGAACTGGATGGCGCACAGAAGTGCAGCACGAGCAAGAGCCCGTCGGTCGTCCGTCGTCGATCGGCGAGCGACCGCCGACCAGAACTCGGCCTGCCGACTGAACGGACTTGATTCGACAACGTGTTCACGGACTACACCAGCAGCAAGGACACCGATCGTCGCCCCGTCGACCTGACTGCCCTCGGAGTGCAAGACCTGCTCCGGCTCGACGCCGCCATCATCGCTGAGCTACGTCGACGCGGCCTCGTACGCACCAGCAACAAGCCGCTCGGCGACGTCGCCGAGGCGGTGGTCCATGCCGCACGCGGCGGTGTGCTGGAGCCGAACAGTACCAAGTCCCACGACATCACAGCGCCGGGTGGGCAGCGCATCCAGGTCAAGGCGATGGGTGTGCGATCCGCAGGCACCGCAGCGAAGTTCAGCGCGTTCCGTTCGACTGACTTCACCACCGCCGTGTTCCTGGTGTTCGACCTCGACTTCCATCTGATCGAAGCGCGTGAGGTCGACGCCGCCGACATCGAGCAGACCAAAGTGGTCGCCCACGTCAATGGGCGGCAGCCGACCCTGCGCTGGGTCCGTTCGGTCGGCACCGACGTGACCGCCGAGATGCAGGCAGCGTGGACTCGCATCAACGAGACGTCCACCTGACCGGACCGCCTCTGCACCCGCCGGGTCGACTACGCATCGAGCCCTGTCGGAGTCCGTTCTGGCAGGTCCTCGGCGTCTCTGCGCAGCCCCAGGTGAGCCTGCCGTTCACCGGCGTCAGCGGTGAGTCCGACAACCTCCATCACGCTTGTGTATGACTGTGCCTCACGCAAACCTTGGTGCTACCTCATGAGTCCGGCGGCGACCGTCGCCCCCAGATCCCAGCACGCCTCAAGCACCGCCTTGTCCGGCTTGTTCGCGGCGATGACGTACTCGGCGGACTTCTCCCAGCCGAGTCCGGCGGTGATGCGGTCGATCATGTTCTCCGCGCCTTCGGTCCCCTCGTTGCCGTGTAGGTACAGCCCGAACGGGCGACCCCGCGTCGAGTCGAGGATCTGGTAGTACGAACAATCGAAGGCGTGTTTGAGGGCACCTGAAATGGAGCCGAGATTCGCCGGGCTGCCGAGCACGTACCCGTCGGCGTCGAGGAAGTCGCTCGTGGATACCGACAGCGCCGCGCGGCGCACCACCTCGACCCCCTCGATCTCGGGATCGGTGGCGCCGGCGATCACCGCCTCGAACATCGCCTGGCAGTGCGGCGAGGGCGTGTGGTGAACGATCAGCAATCGAGCCATGACGCCATCATGCCCCCGATCGCGCGATCACGACCGCTGCTCGGCCTTCGCCGCCCGATACTGCTCCGCGGCGCGCCGCATCATCTCGCGCGCCCGCGAGCGGTCGCCCGCGTAGTCGTAGGCGCGAGCGATGCGATAGGTGCTCACCCAGTCGGACGGGTCGGCCTCCCATTCCACCTTGACCTGCTCGAAAAGTTCCAGGGCGGCGTTTTTCTCGATCCGCCCCGAGGGCCGCCGGGGCAGGTCGTCCACGTCGAGGTCGCGCCCCAGATCCTGCGCGGCCGCCACCATCCGCTGATGCTCGATCCCCGACCGCAGCGTCGACACCACCATCCAGACGCCGAGCAGCGGCAGCACGATCACACCGACGCCGAGCCCGATGCCGACGACACCGCCGTCGGAGATCAGGCCGATCGCGGTCCGGCTCAGCAGGACGAAGTACACGCAGAGCGCGACCACCAGGAAGGCGATGAGCGCGACGATCGGCCGGGCGTCGGCCTTCTTCTTCGCAGCCACCGACGACTACAGATCCATGAAGGTCTCGAGCCCCACCGTGAGCCCGGGACGGTCGACGATCTCGCGGACACCCAGCAGCACCCCGGGAACGAAGGAGTTCCGGTCGATGGAGTCGTGACGGATGGTGAGGGTCTCACCCTGGGTGCCGAAGAGCACCTCCTGGTGCGCGACCAGACCGGCCAGACGCACCGAATGCACGCGGACCCCGTCGACGTCGGCGCCGCGGGCACCCTCGAGTCCGGTCGACGTCGCGTCCGGACTCGCGCCGAGCCCGGCTTCCGCGCGCGCCGTCGCGATGAGCTGCGCGGTGCGCCCGGCGGTGCCGGACGGCGCGTCGGCCTTGTGCGGGTGGTGCAGTTCGATCACCTCCGCCGACTCGAAGAACCGCGCGGCCTGCTGCGCGAAGTGCATCGAGAGCACCGCACCGATCGCGAAGTTCGGAGCGATGAGCACGCCGACGCCGGGGTTCTGCTCCACCCAGCCGCGGACGGTGTCGAGCCGCTCGGCGGTGAAGCCGGTGGTGCCGACGACGGCGTGGATGCCGTTCTCGATGAGGAACTCGAGGTTGTCCATCACGACGTCCGGGTGCGTGAAATCGACGACGACGCGGGTCTGCGAGTCGACGAAAGCCGAGAGCGGATCGCCCTTGTCGACGCCCACGGTGAACACGGTCTCCGCCGACGCCTCGACGCCTTCGACGATCGCCTTGCCGACCTTGCCGTTACTGCCCAGCACACCCACGCGGATGCCGTTGCCCATGAGGGACCCTTTCGTCTCGTGAATCCACCCCAGTCTAGAAGGCGCCCGAACGCACCGCTCCGGCCGCTCGAGCCGTAACGTGCGCCAATCCCGAGCCATCTGTTGATCGTTCGATCAACAGCGGGCTAGGGTCACACCCGATCTGCGCTGAAGCACCAGTCACACGAGGAGTCCCATGAGTTCCGTCTCACGCCGAACCTTCCTGCAAGCCGCGGCCGTAGGGGCCACCGCGGCGACGGCGCTCGGCGCCGCATCGTTCGGCGAGACGGGACCGGCCTCCGCCGCGTCGGGTTATCTCGTCGGCGCGGGCAAGGGTGACATGACGGGAGCGATCGCCGGTCAGGGCATGATGGGCTACTCCGACATGGAACAGGTGGCGAAGGGACTGCTGCAGCGCACCTGGGCGCGGGCGTACATCATCGCCGACGCGGCCACCGGCAAGCGCGTCCTGTTCATCACCGCCGACATCGCGTGCGTCTTCGTCTCACACCATCAGACTTTGCTCGCCGAACTCGCGAAGCGGTACGGCACGACGTACACCGCGCAGAACGTCAACATCAACGCGACGCACAACCACAACTCCTGCGGCGGCACCGCATGGGATTACGCCTACGTCCTCGCCGCCAGGGGCCATCGGCACAATTCTTTCCGTGCCGAGATCGACGGGCTGCTCGACGCCGTCGCGGCCGCGCACGCCTCGCTGGGGCCGGGGACCGTCGAACTCGGGCACGCCGAACTCCACGACGCGAGCGCGAACCGGTCGATGCCGGCGTTCGAGCTCAATCCCGCCGCCGACCGCAAGCACTTCCCCGACGCCATCGACCCGCAGGTGACGGCCATCCGCCTGCGCCGCGGCGGAGCCGTCATCGGCGAGATCACCTGGTTCGCCACGCACGGCACTTCGCTCACCGACGCGAACTTCCTGATCAGTGCCGACAACAAGGGCTATGCCGCATACCTGGCCGAACAGCGCGACCCGAACGTCGTGAGCGCCCACGCGCAGACCAACGCGGGCGACATGAGCCCCAACCTGTGGCTGCGCAAGATGCATCCGGGCGGTCCGACCGCCGATCACCGGGCCAATCGCATCATCATCGGGCGCCGCCAGGATCAGGCCGCGCAGGCGGCCTTCCGTGCGGCGCGCCCGATGACCGCCGGCGGTGTCGACTCCGCCACCCGGTACGTCGACATGGCGAACGTCTCGATCGACGGCCGCTACACACCGCACGGCAAGGCGGCTCGCACCTCACCCGCCATGATGGGCGCCGCTGCGGCGGCCACCAGCCAGGAGGACAACACCCGCAGCCAACTGGGATTCCTCAACGAGGGCGTGCGGAACGAGTTCGCGATGGCGCTCGGCGCCGGTACGGCCCCGACGCCCGATCCGTGGATCGTCGACAACCAGGCGCCGAAGGCGATTCTGTTCCCGCTCGGCATCCTCCCGCCGCGGCCGTGGATCGAACAGACTCTTCCGGTGCAATTGATCCGGATCGGCGACCTCGTGCTCGCCGCATTGCCGAGCGAGTCGACGATCGTCGCCGGCCTCCGAATCCGCCGGATCGTCGCCGACGCCCTCAAGGTCCCGCTGGAGAACGTCCTGCTGCAGGGCTACTCGAACGGCTACAGCCAGTACACCGTGACGCCGGAGGAGTACGTGGCCCAGCAGTACGAGGGCGGCGAGACGATGTTCGGCCGATGGACGCTGTGCGCCTACATGCAGGAGTTCGACGCCATGGCGCGGGCGATGGCCCGCGGAACCCGGCTGGCCGCCGGGCGCCGTCCGGCCGACACCTCGGGCCTGCAGCCGGATCTGCTGGGCTCACAGCCCGCCGACACCCCGATACCCGGCCGCCGGTTCGGCCAGGTGATCTCGAAGGTGCCCGCCGCGGCGAAGCCCGGCACCACGCTCCGGGTGGCCTTCTGCGGCGCCTACCCGAGCAACCGGATCCGTCGTGGCGGATCGACCACCGGGTACTTCGCCGTCGAGAAGCTCACCGCCCGCGGCTGGACCGTCGCCTACGACGACGATCACGAGACCACCGAGATGACGTGGGAACGTCCCGGCGGCAGCCCGTCGGCGTCGAAGGTGACCGTCACGTGGCGTGTGCCGCGGGGCGCGGAGGGCGACTACCGGGTGCGGTACTACGGCGATGTGAAGAGCGCCTCGGGAGCGCTCCGCCCGATCAGCGGCGCGACCGGCCGCATCAAAGTCGGCTGAGACAGCACGCGGATCCGTCGGCTCGCGGGCGAAGTCAGCTCTGAGCGAGATACAGCAGGATCGCGCGCACCCGGCGGTTGTCGGTCTCCGGGGGCAGGTCGAGTTTGAGGAAGATGTTGGCGACGTGTTTGGCGACCGCGGCGTCCGAGACCACCAGGGCGGCCGCGATCTCCGAGTTGCTCGCACCCCGCGCCATCAGTGCCAGCACCTGGGACTCCCGCGGGGAGAGCCGGTCGAGCGCGGCGGTGGCGAACAGCGCCGAGACGACCTCCGGGTCGACCACCACGCCGCCCGCGCACACCGTCTCGACCGCCCGGAGGAAGTCGGCGATCCGCCCCACACGCTCCTTGAGCAGGTAGCCGACCCGACCCCCGCCTTCGGTTCCGAGCAGTCGCCGCGCATAGGCCGCCGCCACGTACTGGGACAGGACCAGCACCGGCAGGTCGGGCCGGCGGCGACGCAGATCGAGCGCCGCCCGCAGGCCGTCGTCCCCGTCACCGGGCGGCATCCGTACGTCCGTGATCAGCAGGTCGATCGAATCCACGTCGATCTCGCGCAGCGCCGGGGCATCGGCGACGGTGCCGACCACCTGGTGCCCGGCGCCCTCGAGAATCCGCACGAGACCTTCGGTCAGCAGCACCGAGTCCTCCGCCACCACGATTCGCACGCTCACGCCTGTCAGTGTGGCCGACGGCCCGCCGGGCACGCCGACGGGGTCACCCGCGGACCGACCCGGACCAGCGAAGGACGGTCGGCCCGCCGACCGGGCTGACGACGGTGAGACTCGCCCCGATCGTCGCCGCCCGTTCCACCAGGCCCGCCAGCCCGCGTCCGGCTGCGGGCACCGCTCCCCCGCAGCCGTCGTCGGTCACGGTCATGCTGACGACGCCCGCCGCCTCGGCGAACTCGATCGTCACCGTCGACGCGCCGCCGTGCTTGGCCGCGTTCGTCACCGCTTCGCTGGCGGTGTAGAACAGTGCGCGCTCGGTCTCTCCCGGGAGCCGCCGGCCGGGTATCCATCCCGGACCCCGGATCACCCGGACCAGGACCGGTCCGCCGAGTTCGGCGCAGGCCGCCTCCACTCCGTGGTCGTCGAGCACCCGTGGATTGACGCCGCGCACCGTGTCGCGCAGTTCGGCCAGCGCCCGCTCCACACGCGCCTGAGCGGTCTCGATATGGGCCCGCGTGGCCGGATCGTCACTGTCCTGCGCGATCTCGCCGAGGTGCATCACCGCACCGACGAGGTGCTGCTGCGGACCGTCGTGCAGATCGCGCTCGATCCGTCGGCGCTCGGCCTCGAACGATCCGACGAGCGTTCCTCGCGACGACCGCAGGTCGGCCACCTGCGCCGCCAGTTCCTCTTCTCGCGGACCGAGCAGCCCGGCCGCGATGGACGCCACGATCGCGGCCGCCGCGCCGAACAGATACAGGGTGAGGATGAACAACGGCAGCGCGACTGGAACCACGCGCCAGGCCTCCTGCGGCGTCTCCAGCTGCCACGGCCCGATCGACATCTGACCGCCGGCCGCGACGACCAGCGGCGCCGCAGCGAATCCGCCGGTCAGCACGCAGGCGATCAGCAGACCGAGCGTCGCCAACGGAGCGAAGGCCGCCAGCGCCAGCGAGTACACCACCTCACGCCAGGTGACCGGCTCGGCGAGTCGGGCTCGCGCGCGGGCGCCGAACGATCCGGTCACCGCCGGATGCGGGTCGGCGATGGCCGCCATCCGGAGCATCCGGACCCGCTGCCGCTCGATGCGGCCCAAGAGGATCGACCAGGCGGGAGCGAACGGGAGCAGCACGATCACCACGTACGCCATGAACACCGTCCAGCCCAGTGCCAGCGAGATGATCGTGTACGCCACCGCGCGCCACGGGTAGGAGGAGAAGAGGAAGCGCAGCGGCGATCCCGAGAGCATTCGCCAGGGTGAGAGCCGATAGGCGTCGTCTGATGTCATGGCAAGAACGCTATCGATCGCCGTCGGTCCAGGGCACGGGAGCGGCCGCGAGTCTTCGGGGTAGTGCCCGCACTACCCCCACTCCGGCGCGGACCGGATGCCTACCGCGACGAGCTCGGCCCGGGACGCATGACACGTCCCGGGCCGAGCTCGTCTAGATCGAACAGGTGCGGTCGCCGTCAGGCGTCGACCGCGACCTCGTCCTTCGCGGCTTCGGCCGCATCGGCGCCGTCGCGCACCGGAACGAGGCTGATCTTGCCGCGCTCGTCGATGTCGGCGATCTCGACCTGCAGCTTGTCGCCGACCTTGACCACGTCCTCGACCTTGCCGATCCGCTTGCCGTTGCCCAGCTTGCTGATGTGGACCAGTCCGTCGCGGCCGGGGAGCAGGGAGACGAAGGCGCCGAAGGCGGCCGTCTTGACGACGGTGCCCAGGAAGCGCTCGCCGACCTTCGGCAGCTGCGGGTTGGCGATGGCGTTGACCTTGTCGATCGCCGCCTGCGCGGACGGGCCGTCTGCGGCGCCGATGAACACGGTGCCGTCGTCCTCGATCGAGATATTGGCGCCGGTCTCCTCGGTGATGCCGTTGATCGTCTTGCCCTTCGGGCCGATCAGCTCACCGATCTTGTCCATCGGGATCTTGATGGTGGTGATGCGCGGCGCGTACGGGCTCATCTCGTCCGGCTCGTCGATGGCCTCGGCCAGCACGTCGAGAATGGTGAGACGGGCCTGCTTGGCCTGGCTCAGCGCACCGGCCAGGACCTTGGAGGGGATGCCGTCGAGCTTCGTGTCGAGCTGCAGAGCCGTCACGAAGTCCTTGGTGCCCGCGACCTTGAAGTCCATGTCGCCGAACGCGTCCTCGGCTCCGAGGATGTCGGTCAGGGCGACGTAGCGGGTCTCGGTCTTGCCGTCGATGGTGACCTCGTCGGAGACGAGGCCCATCGCGATGCCTGCGACCGGCGCCTTCAGCGGAACGCCCGCGTTCAGCAGCGAGATGGTCGACGCACACACCGAGCCCATCGAGGTGGAGCCGTTGGAGCCGAGGGCCTCGGAGACCTGACGGATCGCGTACGGGAACTCCTCCACGCTCGGGAGCACCGGCACCAGGGCCCGCTCGGCGAGCGCACCGTGACCGATCTCACGGCGCTTGGGCGAACCCACGCGGCCGGTCTCACCGGTCGAGTACGGCGGGAAGTTGTAGTGGTGCATGTACCGCTTGCTGGTCTCGGGGCCGAGCGAATCGATCTGCTGGGCCATCTTGACCATGTCCAGGGTGGTGATGCCCATGATCTGGGTCTCGCCACGCTCGAACAGCGCGCTGCCGTGTGCGCGCGGAACGACGCCGATCTCGGCGGACAACGCACGGATGTCGGTGATGCCGCGACCGTCGATGCGGAAGTGATCGGTGAGGATGCGCTGACGCACGAGTTTCTTGGTCAGCGACCGGTAGGCTGCGCCGAGCTCGCTCTCGCGGCCCTCGAAGCGCTCGCCGAGCGCCTCGAGCACGTCGCCCTTGAGTGCGTCGGTCGCGTTGTCGCGCTCCTGCTTGTCGGCGATCGCCATCGCCTCGCCGAGGCGGGTGGTGGCGAACTCGGCGACCGCCTCGTAAGCGTCGTCCTGGTAGGCCGGGAACAGCGGGAACTCGCGGGTCTCCTTCGCGGCGGCCGCGGCGAGCTGCTTCTGCGCCTCGCACAGGGTGGCGATGAACGGCTTGGCGGCCTCGAGGCCCTCGGCGACGACGGCCTCACTCGGCGCCTGGGCGCCGTCGGCGATCAGCGCGAGGACGTTGTCGGTGGCCTCGGCCTCGACCATCATGATCGCGACGTCGCCGCCGTCGATCAGGCGTCCCGCGACGACCATGTCGAAGACCGCGCCCTCGAGCTGCTCGACGGTGGGGAATGCGACCCACTGGCCGGCCTTGTTCTGCTCGGTCGGGATCAGCGCGACGCGCACGGCGCCCACCGGACCGGAGAACGGCAGACCCGAGATCTGCGTGGATGCGGACGCCGCGTTGATCGCGACCACGTCGTAGAGGTCCTTGGGGTCGAGCGACAGGACGGTCTCGACGATCTGGATCTCGTTGCGCAGGCCGTCGACGAACGACGGACGCAGCGGACGGTCGATGAGGCGGCAGGTGAGGATCGCGTCGGTCGACGGGCGGCCCTCGCGGCGGAAGAACGAGCCGGGGATGCGACCCGCGGCGTACATGCGCTCCTCGACGTCGACCGTGAGCGGGAAGAAGTCGAAGTGCTCCTTCGGCGACTTGGACGCGGTGGTCGTCGAGAGGATCATCGTGCCCTCGTCGAGGTACGCGGTCACCGAACCCGCGGCCTGCAGAGCCAGGCGGCCGGTCTCGAAGCGGATCGTGCGCTTGCCGAACGTTCCGTTGTCGATGACGGCGGAGACTTCGGTGATCGAATCATCGAAGTCGGCGTTGACGTCAGTCAAGAGTGTTTACCTTTCGTGGCGGCCGCGACGACACCACGACGGCGCCTGCGGCCTGTATTCAGCGGTCGGTTCGCGCAAGGCGCGGCGAACCGACAGACGATGGGCGCGAGTCTCGCGCCGGAAGTGGACGGCGCACCTGCGCCGTGAGCAGACGGCCTTCGATCGAAGCGGCCGGAATCGCTTGGGGATTCCGGCGGCCACTACCGAGGACCGATCCGACGATCACTACCGAACTGCCGCCAAGCGGCCTTCGTCCGCTACCAGCCTAACATTCTCCCTGCTGGGACGGCGGCTGTCGTCTGCGGCGACCGTCGGGCGTGTCCGCGGCGTCCTCGCCGACGAATCCCGATGCCGCCGTGCCCGACAGACAGCTGTGGCCGCCGTTCCGCGTGGGAACGACGGCCACAGAAGCAATCAGGGGGCGTCAGCGACGCAGACCCAGGCGCTCGATCAGCGAGCGGTAGCGGTTGATGTCGACGCTCGCGACGTACTTGAGCAGGCGGCGACGGCGACCGACGAGCAGCAGCAGACCACGACGGCTGTGGTGGTCGTGCTTGTGGAACTTGAGGTGCTCGGTCAGATCCGTGATGCGCTTGGTCAGCAGTGCGACCTGCGCCTCCGGCGAACCGGTGTCGGTCTCGTGCAGACCGTACTCGCTGAGGATGGCCTTCTTCTCTTCGGCGGTCAGAGCCATGAGAGATCTCCTTGATTTTTCAGTTCCGTGCTCCAGGCCCTGCAACCAGCAGGGGGTGCGCCGCCACGGACCGCAGCTGACACCGGCGGCCAAGACTACCAGCGCTCGACCCCCGACCGGAAATCAGCGCCGGCGCATGGAGCGCTCGGGCGGGTCACTCCGCCCGCAGCAGGGTGCGCGTGCGCTCGACGTCGTTGTTCATCTCCGCGATCAGTGCGTCGACGCTGTCGAAGGGCTCCATGCCGCGCAGCCGTGCGACGAAGTCGACCGCCACATGCTGACCGTAGAGGTCGGCCTCCACATCCAGCACGTAGGCCTCCACCGTGCGGACTCTGCCGGAGAAGGTCGGGTTGGTGCCCACCGAGACCGCGGCCGGGTACCGCCGGCCGATGGTGACCCCGTCGGGCTGCGTGGCGCTGTCGAGCACGGTGAACCATGCCGCGTACACGCCGTCGCCGGGGATCGCGGTGTGCTCGGGCGGCGCGACGTTGGCGGTCGGGAAACCCAGGTCGCGGCCCCGGCGTTCGCCGTGCACCACGACGCCTTCCACACGATGCGGCCGGCCGAGCGCCTCGGCGGCCAGTTCCACGTCGCCCGCCGCGATGCACGACCGGATGTAGGTGGACGAGAAGGTCACGGCATGCTCACCGAACAGGGAGATCGCGGTGACCTCGAAGCCGAACCGCTCCCCCAGTTCACGCAGTTTGGGCACGTCGCCGAGCGCCTTGTGGCCGAAGGTGAAGTTGTCGCCGACCACCACCTCGGCCGCGTGCAGTTCCTCGACGAGGACCGAGTGCACGAAATCCTCCGGCGACTGGGCCGCGAGGGTCGCGGAGAACGGGATCACGCAGAACACGTCGATCCCCATCTCCTCGGCGAGATCGGCACGCCGCCGCAGCGTCGACAACTGCGGCGGGTAAGCACCCGACCGCACCACCGACGACGGGTGCGGGTCGAAGGTCATCAGCACCGAGGGCACACCGCGCTCGGCCGCCGCCTTCGTGGCGGCGGCGACCAACTGCGCGTGCCCGCGATGGATTCCGTCGAACACGCCGATCGTGACCACGCATCGGCCCCAGCCCGCAGGGATGTCGTCCAAACCTCGCCAACGCAACACACGCTAAGCCTACGACTCGCCAGCAGCCGCTGCGCGTTCGGTGGGTAAGGTCGTACGCATGCCCGACTCTCGCCCGGTGAACGAACTCACCTCGGTAACCCAGGACTATCTGAAAGTGATTTGGACCTCGCAGGAGTGGTCGGACACGAAGGTCACCACGAAGTTGCTGGCCGAGAAGCTCGGCGTCTCACCGTCCACCGCGTCGGAGGGCATTCGGAAACTGGCCGATCAAGGTCTCGTGGACCATGCGCCCTACGGCGCGGTGACCCTGACCGAGACGGGGCGGGTGGCCGCCGTCGGCATGGTCCGGCGGCACCGCCTGCTCGAGACCTTCCTCGTCCGAGAGCTCGGCTATCGCTGGGACGAGGTGCACGCCGAGGCCGAGATCCTCGAACACGCGGTCTCGGAGCAGTTGCTGGCGCACATCGACGCCAAGCTGGGCCACCCGAAGCGCGACCCGCACGGCGACCCGATCCCGGCGTCCGACGGCACCGTGCCCGAGGCCGGCGCCGTGCAGCTGGCCGACCTCGACGTGGACCAGACCGGGGTCATCACCCGCATCTCCGACTCGGATCCGGAGATGCTGCGGTACTTCGAGGAGATCGGCGTCAATCTCGACTGCCGGGTGCGGGTCACCGAGAAGCGCTCGTTCGCCGGCACCATCACCGTCTGCGTCGACGATTCGGACCCGATCCATCTCGGTGACATCGCCGCCCGCGCGATTTTCGTCGACGGCTGAGTGCCGGCGCGCAGCGCCGCGGCCTATCGAGACCTGCACCACGATCACACTCGAATCTCGGTACGCTCGCTCACTACGTTCGCGGGCTACTCGATGAGCCTGCCTGAAACCACCCTCCCGACAGGCTCGTCGAGTAGCCCCGGCGCGCAGCGCCGCGGCCTATCGAGACCTGCACCACGTTCAGACTCGAGTCTCGATGCGCTCGCTACTCGATGAGCCTGCCAGAAACCCCCTCCCGACAGGCTCCTCGAGTAGCCCCGGCGCGCAGCGCCGCGGCCTATCGAGACCTGCACCACGTTCACACTCGAGTCTCGATGCGCTCGCTACTCGATGAGCCTGCCTGAAACCACCCTCCCGACAGGCTCCTCGAGTAGCCCCGGCGCGCAGCGCCGCGGCCTATCGAGACCCGCACCACGTTCAGACTCGAGTCTCGATGCGCTCGCTACTCGATGAGCCTGCCTGCCCCCTCTGGCGGACCTGACCAGACCTTCGGCCGCCCTCAGCGCAGCGTCGCCGGTCGCACGACCATCACCGAACTCGCCCGCTTGCCCTTCTCCTGCACGAGAGCGATGGCCTGCCCGCGCGGATCGACCACCGTGTAGATACCCTTCATGCCCACCGGCTCCAGCCAGCGGCCCTGGCTGATCGACTCGGCCTCGTCGTCGGAGATCGCGCGATGCGGGAAGCACAACTTGGCCGCGTCGTCGATGCCGAGACTCAAACCGGGATTCTCGTCGACATCGGCCATCGTTCGCGAGTGCTCCAGGGTGAACGGCCCGACGGCGGTGCGTCGCAGCGCCGTCAGGTGCCCGCCGACGCCGAGCGCGGCACCGAGATCCCTTGCCAGAGAACGGATATAAGTGCCCGACGAGCAGTCGACCTCGACGTCGAGGTCGATGAACTCGCCGTCCCGGCGAGTATCGAGCACGTCGAAACGGTCGACGGTGACCGGCCGCGCCTGCAGTTCGAACTCGGCCCCGGTGCGGACGAGCGCGTGGGCGCGACGACCGTCGACCTTGATCGCGCTGACCTTGGCGGGCACCTGCTCGATGTCGCCGGTGAGCGACGCGACGACCGCCGCGATCTCCTCGTCGCGGACCCCCGAGGCGTCCCGCGATTCGATGACCTCGCCCTCGGCGTCGTCGGTCGACGTCGACTGCCCCAGCCGGATGGTCGCAGCGTACGACTTGGTGGTGAGCGAGAGCAGCCCGAGCAGCTTGGTCGCGCGTTCGATGCCGATGACGAGAACCCCGGTCGCCATCGGGTCGAGGGTGCCCGCGTGTCCGACGCGACGGGTGTTGAACGCCTTGCGGCACTTGGCCACCACGTCGTGGCTGGTGATGCCGGCGGCCTTATCTACGACGAGGAGTCCGGCGTTCTCGATGGAGGCGTCTGCCATGTCAGGTGAGTGCAATCGTGGTGAGGATCAAACCGCGGGAGATCTGCCAGCGGCCGGGCAGCGTCAGCAGCGGCGGTCCGCCGTCGATCACCGCTCCGTCGATCAGGATGGTCGAGGTGAAAGTACCCGCAGGCGCGCCCGCGGTGCCAATCGAGTCGTCTCGCTCGAACGTGATGTGCGCGTCCTCGAAACCCAGCCACCGCTCGGTGAGCGGAAACCAGGCCTTGTAGGTGGCTTCCTTGGCGCAGAACAGGAGCCGGTCCCAGTGCAGGTCGTGGTCCCGGTCGGCGAGGACCTCGCGTTCGGCCTCGATGCTGGTGTGGTCGAGGACGCCGTCGGGCAGGGCCTGATGCGGTTCGGCATCGATACCCAGCGAGCGAACCTGCATCGAATATGCCGCGACGGCCGCACGGTAGCCGTCGCAGTGCGTCAGGCTGCCGACCACCTGACGGGGCCACAGCGGCATCCCGCGTTCACCGCGCAGGATCGGCACCGGCGCGACTCCCAACTGCCCCAGCGCCTGCCGTGCGCAGTGCCGGGCGGTGGTGAACTCCCGGCGGCGCTTCTCCACGGCCTTGGCGATCAACGCCTCCTCGGCGGGAAGCACGGTGAGCCCGTCGGGGTCGCCGAACGACTCGGCGGTCCCGACTCCCGCGGGCATGAGGTCGTCGATCATCGACCGTCCTTCCTGTTCTTCTCGGCCCTGTCCTTCTCTGCTTCAGCACGGCGCGCGCGGGTGCGCTCCACTCGCGCCCGGAACTCGGCGGCACGCTCCCGGTAGTCCGGCGGCAGGTCGAACCGGGCGCCGAACTCGTTGAGATCGGCCGGATGCAGTCCCTCGTCCGGTGCGATCTTCCGCAGCAGCGGCGACGGCAACCCGCGTCTGCTCCACTCACGCGGATATCCCACCGACACCTCCTCGAAGCGCACGTCGTCGTACCACGTGGTCCTCGGGATGTGCAGATGCCCGTATACGCAGCAGGCCGCGTTGAATCGGGTGTGCCAGTCCGCGGTGAGCTCCGAGCCGCACCAGAGCGCGAACTCGGGATACATCAGCGCATCGCACGGTTCCCGCCGCAGCGGCCAATGGTTGATCAGCACGGTCTTCTCGGCGGGGTCGAGCGCCTCCAGTCGCGACCGCGTGGCCTCGATCCGGGCGCGCCCCCAGGCGTCGCGCGTGCCGAACGGTTCGGGCGAGAGGAGGAATTCGTCTGTGGCGACGACGTTCGCCTCGCGTGCGACGGCGAGCGCCTGCAGCGCCGTCGAGGTGCCCTCCGGCCGGAACGTGTAGTCGTAGAGCAGGAACATCGGCACCACCCGGACCGGCGGTGTCCCGTCCCCGGGATCGAACAGCGGATACCGGTCCTCGGGAGTCACTACGCCGAGATCACGGCAGGCCTGCACGAGGTAGTCGTACCGTGCGACGCCGAACACCTGGAGCGGGTCCTTGGCCGTGGTGTACAGCTCATGGTTCCCGGGCACCCACACCACCGTGCGGAATCTGTTCTTGAGCCGGCGGAGGGTGTCGATGATGTCGTCGGTGCGCTCGGCGACGTCGCCCGCGACGATCAGCCAGTCCCCCGGTTCGGCCGGCTTGATCCGATCGAGGATCGCCTCGTTGCCGCGGTGTGAGACGTGCAGGTCGCTGACCGCCCAGAGCGTTGGCATGGGGACCATGGTGCCACGAGCCCGCTCGGCGACGAACCCGGCTTCGGCTCCACACCGGCGACGACGTCCTCGGCGAGAAGGTGGGCGCGGTGATCGCCGAATTCACGGTGCCGCAGTTCGTCTCCGTGATCACCGCTGAGCGGTCACCGGGAGTGGCACGCTTGGGGCGTGGCGGCGTCGACCTGCACCGATCCGGTAGTAGCGTCGACGACATGACCGCATCAGTCCCCGTTCCGCCGCCGACGGTCGAGCTCACTCCGGCGCCGACACTGCGCAACTTTCCCGATCGGGACCGCTACGAGCTCTGGTCGGGTGATGAACTCGTCGGAGTGGAGGGCTACGAACGCCGCGACGAGCACACCCTCGTCCTGCTCCACACCGTCGTCACCGAGAAGTACGGCCGGGCGGGCTTCGCTCGGTTGCTCGTCGCCTCGGTGCTCGACGAACTCTCCGCGCAGGGCACGAAGATCGTCCCGGTGTGCACGTACGTGCAGTCGTTCCTCGAGCGTTTCCCGCAGTATCAGCCGGTCGTCGCCGAGCAGTGATCCGGCTGCGATGAATCTGCGCCCGGTGCGGGCACAGATTCATCGCGGTGAGGTCATACCCGCGCGTTGAGCATCTCGAGCACTTCGTCCACGACCTCTCCCGGCCGATCCGTCAGGTCGTGCCAGGTGTACACCTTCTTGCGCCACCCGGCGGCGTCGAGCGCGTTGTATTTCGCCCGGTCCGCCTGGAACCGGTCATGCTGGTAGTGGAAGGCCAGTCCGTCGATCTCGATCGCGACGCGGAGATCGGGCCAGCCGAAGTCGATACGCCACCGTCCGAATCGGAGCTGCTGCACCCACCCGGTGACGCCCGCCTCTCGAAGCAGACGTACGAAGAGCCGTTCGGCCTCTGACTCCGAGTCCTGCGAGGCGATGCGCACGAGCCGGCGTGCCTCACCTATCCCGCGACTGCCCGCGTAGCGCTCGACGACGGCCTCGAGTTCGGTGACTGTGACGACACCGCGCTGCAGCGCCCGGTCGAGGAATCGACCACCGTCCGGCATCGCTGCCGCGCCGAACACCACCGTCGCCGGCGGCGTGGTCACGCGGAGCCCGCGGACCGTGGTCAGGTCCGCATCGTCGTAGTGCCGACGAGTGAGGCCCAGCGGGCCGAGCGACCACCGGTCGGCGGTGGTCGTGTTGGCTGTCGCGACGGTCAACGGATACGCCAGGGCATCGAGCATTCCGTGCCACCAAGCCGCCGTGGTGCGGTCAGCCACGCCATGGTGCGCGGCCACCGCTGCGCGGACCAACAGGCTCTCAGTCAGCGGATGCGAACTCGATCGATAGATTCCGCGGACGAGCGCGCACCACTCCCGCCGGTCCAGTCGGCCGCGGATCTCCTTGCGGGAGAGACCGGCCCGGAGTGCCTGCGCCGAGGTGATGAGTCCATCCTGTTCAGCGATCAACGCGGCCAGCGCGCCCGAGTCCCCCATGTCCTATTGGACGCAGCGGCACGCTCCTCGGTTCCACCGACACGACTACTTCACCCACGCGCCGCTGCGCACCCGCCACACCACCGCGGCGAGTCGAGTGCACATGAACGCGAGCAGTCCGCTCCAGATTCCCGCCAGCCCCCAGTCGAAGGCCCACGACAGCCAGATCAGCGGCAGGAACGCGCCGAGCGCGCCCGCGAGAGTCGCCGTCCGGAGGAATGAGGCGTCGCCGCTGCCCAGCAGCACACCGTCGAGCGCGAACACCGCGCCAGCGATCGGCAGCATCGCGACGAAGAACCACCACGGCGTGCGCATCGCGTCAAGGATCGCCGCATCGTCGGTGAAGATCCGCGGAATCACCGCGACCCCGGCCGCCAGCACGGCGGCGAGAAGAACCGAGATCCCCACCGACACGGCGGTGGCCCGCGTCGCCGCACGCCGGGCCACCCGGAACGCACCCGCGCCCAGCGCCGCGCCCACGAGTTGCTGAGCCGCGATCGCCAGCGAGTCGAGCAGCAGCGAGCTGAACTCCCACAGCTGCAGTACCACCTGATGCGCGGCCACCTGCGCGACGCCGAAGCGCGCGGCCACAGCCGCCGCGGAGATGAAGCACACCTGAAACGACAGGCTCCGCAGCACCAGATCGCGGGCCATCGTCAGCTGGGCGCGGATCACCGGCCAGTCGGGGCGCAGCCGGCCACGACTCTCGCCGATCAGCCGGACCGCGAAGGCGATCCCCGTCAGCGACTGCCCCACGAGATTCGCCCAGGCGCTGCCCTGCAGGCCGAGTCGCGGGAGTCCGCCGACCCCGTGCACCAGACCGACGCAGAGCACGGCGGCCACGGCCAGTCCCGCGACCACGAAATACACCGGCCGCCGGGTGTCCTGCACTCCGCGCATCCACCCGTTGCCGGCCATCGCCAGAAGGATCAGCGGCACGCCGAACACGGCGATGCGCAACCAGGACGCCGCTTCGGCCGCGACCTGGTGGTCGGGCACCAGCGCGCCGGTGACCGCGGGCGCCAGGAGCCACGCGACGACGACGATCGCCGCCCCCACGCCCACCGCGATCCAGCTCGCCTGCACTCCCTCGTCGACGGCCCGGCGTCGATCACCCGCACCGAAGGCGCGCGCCGACCGCGCGGTGGTTCCATAGGAGAGGAAGGTCAACTGAGTGCTGATGACCGACAGGACCAGCGTCGCCACGGTCAGGGCCGCGAGTTCGGTCGCGCCGAGGCGGCCGACCACGGCCAGATCGAGCATCAGGTACAGCGGCGGCGCGATGAGCACCACCAGTGCCGACCCGGCGAGTCTCAGCACTCTCGACGCCGCCGATCACCTGCGCAGGGCGGCGAGCAGATGCCCGACGACCTCTGCCGCGTCTCCGGTGTCGCTGTACCCGGCCGCACGCACGTGGCCGCCACCGCCGAGCGACCTCGCGATCGGCACCACGTCGACGTCGGTCTTGCTCCGCAGCGACACGGTCCATTCGCCCGCCCGCACCTCTTTGAAGACGGCTGCCACCTCGGCCTCCCGCGCAGTGCGCACGACGTCGATGACGCTCTCCGACTCGTCCCAGTTCATATCCGACATCTGATCGGCGTTCACGACCGCGTACACCAGTCCGCGCCCGTCCAGTGCGCCTTCATCGAGCACGGAATCGGCGAGCACCTCCGAGAGCATCTGCAGCCACGAGTACGGGTGGGCGTCGAGGAGGAGACGGCTCCACCGCGGACCGTCGACACCGGCCTCGAGGAGTCGTGCCGCCACACCGAACGACGCGGGCCGCGCCCATTTGAACGAGCCCGTATCAGTCACCAGGCCCGCGTACAGGCAGGTCGCGATGTCCGCGGTGAGGCTCGCGCCGAGCCGATCGATCACCCGGAGCACGATCGACGCCGTGCAATCGGACTGCGGGTCCACCAGATCCAGATCCGCGAATCCCGGATTGGAGACGTGGTGGTCGATGCAGACGGTGGTGCTTCCGGAGGTGAAGACCTGCTCCAGCCCGCCGAGACGTTCGACGGTGGCCGCGTCGACCGCCACCGTCACATCGGCGACGGGCAGCCCCGCCTCGTCCACGAGCAGGTCTACTCCCGGCAGTTCGCGCAGCGGACCGGGCAGCGCCTCGGGACCGGAGAACGCGCAGTGCACGCGTTTCCCCAGCCCCGTGAGCGCCAGCCCGAGTCCCAGTGCACTGCCGATGGTGTCGGCGTCCGGACGGACGTGGCTGATGATCGACACCGAATCGGCGCCGAGCAGCGTGGCAGCCACGGAGTCGCTCGAAGCGGGATTCACCCGAGCGCGCCCCCGGATTCGTCCGACGCGGACTCTTCCTCGTCGTGCCGATACGGGTCGACGTCGCCCGCCGGCCGCGCATTGCGAGCGGCGCGGGCCACCGACTCGTCCCGGGCGCGTGCGCGGGCGAGGAGCTCGTCCATCGCACGCGTCGCGTCCGGCACCGTGTCGAGTTCGAACCGCAGAGTGGGGGTGAACCGGACTCCGGTGCCGGCGCCGACCTTCGACCGGAGCACGCCGGTCGCGGCGGCCAGGCCGGCCGCCGCTTCCGCTACGTTCGGCTCGGCATCCACCGAGTCGCCCAGCACCGTGTAGAACACGGTGGCGTCGTGCAGATCGCCGGTGACCCGGCAATCGGTGATCGTCACATGAGCCAGGCGCGGGTCCTTGATCTCCCCACCGATCGCCGAGGCGACGATGGTGGTGATCCGTTTGGCGAGCCGAGCGGCCCGTGCAGGATCTGCCATGACCTAGTCCCGTGCCTTCTCGACCATCTCGAAGGCCTCGATCACGTCGCCGACCTTGATGTCGCCGTAGGTCAGCGTCAGACCGCACTCGTAGCCTTCGCGGACCTCGGTCGCGTCGTCCTTCTCACGCTTGAGCGAGCTGATCGTGAGGTTGTCGGCGACCACCGCGTTGTCGCGCAGCAGGCGTGCCTTGGCATTGCGCCGCATGATGCCCGACTGCACGAGGCAACCGGCGATGTTGCCGACCTTGGACGACTTGAAGATCGCACGGATCTCCGCCCGGCCCAGCTCGGACTCCTCGTAGATCGGCTTGAGCATGCCCTTGAGCGCGGCCTCGATCTCCTCGATCGCCTTGTAGATGACCGAGTAGTACCGGATCTCCACGCCCTCGCGGTTGGCCAGCTCGGTGGCCTTGCCCTCCGCGCGGACATTGAATCCGATGATGATCGCATCCGACGCCGCGGCCAGGTTGACGTTGGTCTCGGTGATGCCACCGACACCGCGGTCGATGACCCGCAGCGAGACCTCGTCGTCGATCTCGATCTGAAGGAGCGCCTCTTCGAGCGCCTCGACGGTACCCGAGTTGTCGCCCTTCAGGATCAGGTTGAGCTGACTGGTCTCCTTGAGCGCCGAATCCAGATCCTCGAGGCTGATCCGCTTGCGGCTGCGTGCCGCCAGCGCATTGCGCTTGCGCGCATTGCGGCGGTCGGCGATCTGCCGGGCGATGCGGTCTTCTTCGACCACCAGGAGGTTGTCGCCCGCACCCGGAACCGAAGTGAAGCCGATCACCTGCACCGGACGCGACGGCAGCGCCTCTTCGACGTCGTCGCCGTGCTCGTCGACCATCCGACGGACGCGGCCGTATGCGTCGCCGGCGACGATCGAGTCGCCGACGCGCAGGGTGCCGCGCTGGATGAGGACGGTCGCGACCGGGCCGCGGCCGCGGTCGAGGTGCGCCTCGATGGCGACACCCTGAGCGTCCATGTCCGGGTTCGCCCGCAGATCGAGCGAGGCGTCGGCGGTCAGCAGGACCGCCTCCAGCAGCTGGTCGATGTTCAGCCCCTGCTTGGCCGAGATGTCGACGAACATGGTGTCGCCGCCGTACTCCTCGGGAACCAGGCCGTACTCGGTCAGCTGTCCGCGGATCTTGGCCGGGTCCGCGCCCTCCTTGTCGATCTTGTTGACCGCCACGACGATCGGCACGTCGGCCGCCTGCGCGTGGTTGACGGCTTCCACCGTCTGCGGCATGACACCGTCGTCGGCCGCCACCACGAGGATCGCGATGTCGGTGGCCTTCGCACCGCGGGCACGCATGGCGGTGAACGCCTCGTGACCCGGGGTGTCGATGAAGGTGATCAACCGGTCCTCGTCGTTCAGGTGAGTGTTCACCTGGTACGCGCCGATGTGCTGCGTGATGCCGCCGGCCTCGCCCGCGCCGACGTTCTCCTTGCGGATGGTGTCGAGCAGTCGGGTCTTGCCGTGGTCGACGTGACCCATGACGGTGACCACCGGCGGACGCTGCGCGAGGTCCTCTTCGCCGCCCTCGTCTTCGCCGTAGGTCAGGTCGAAGCTCTCCAGGAGCTCACGATCCTCGTCCTCCGGGCTCACGACCTGGACGACGTAGTTCATCTCGCCGCCGAGCAACTCCAGCGTCTCGTCGTTGACCGACTCGGTCGCGGTGACCATCTCGCCGAGGTTGAACAGCGCCTGGACCAGCGAAGCCGGGTTGGCGTTGATCTTGTCCGCGAAGTCCGAGAGCGAGGCGCCGCGAGCGAGGCGGATGACCTCGCCGTTGCCGTGAGGCAACCGGACGCCGCCGACCTCGGGTGCGCGCATCGAGTCGTACTCTTGCCGCTTCTGACGCTTCGACTTGCGTCCCTTGCGGGGTGCGCCGCCGGGGCGACCGAACGCTCCCGCGGTTCCGCCGCGGCCACGACCGCCGCCACCGCCGCCGGGACGACCGCGGAAGCCGCCGCCCGGAGCCGCACCGCCACCGCCGCCGTTACGGAAGCCACCGCCGCCGCCGGGACCACCGCTGCGGCCGCCTGGGCCACCGCGGCCACCGGGCCGAGCGTCGGGACGCGCCGCACGCTGCGGCATCGCTCCCGGGCTGGGACGCGAAGGCATGTTGCCCGGCGTGGGGCGTGCGCCGCCCTGACCGCCGGGACGAGGGCCGCCGGCACCCGGGCGTGCGCCCTGACCGCCACCCGGACGGGGACCGCCCTGACCGGCGCCGGGACGCGGACCGCCCTGACCGGGTCGACCGCCCGGACGCGGACCCGCCGCACCCGGACGCGGACCCATCGGACGCGGCGCGGGCGCCGGGGCCGAGGAATACGGATTGTTGCCCACTCGGGGCTGCCGGGGACCGGGGCGCGGACCCGGACGGGGACCCGGCGTCGCCGGTGCCTGACCCGACTGCGCCGCCGGTGCCGAGGGCTTGCCGGCCGGCTCGGTAGACTCGGCCGCCGGTGCGGCCGGAGCCTGCGGTGCCGGAGCCGCCTTCGGTGCGGGCTTGGGGCCCGGCTTGGGGCCGCCCGCCGCCGGCTGAGCCGGGGCGGATGCTCGTGCCGCCGGGGCCGCCTCGGCGGCCGGAGCGGAGTTCGCCGCTGCCGGCTTGGGTGCCGGACCGGGCTTGGGACCCGGCTTGGCGCCGGATGCCTTGGCCGCCGGCTTCGCCGAAGCGGAACCGGAGCCGGATTCGAAAGACTCACGCAGTCGACGGGCCACCGGGGCCTCGACAGTCGACGATGCGGATTTGACGAACTCGCCCTGCTCCTTGAGCCGCTCCAGCACTGCTTTGCTGGGTACGCCCAATTCCTTGGCCAGTTCGTGAACGCGGGCCTTGCCTGCCACTGCTCTCCTCACTTGGAGGTCGAGCGGGCTGCCCGCAACGACCTCGGTTTATTCAGTAAACGTGCTCATCGTGGAGACTTCACGGTGTGCTCATGTCTTCTGCTACCTGTCCTGACTCCCTGCGGAGCCCTCACTGTTGATGATCCCGCCGATGTGCTCGGCCAGATCCTCTGGTCTCACGGCGACGCCGCGATCCCGTAGCGCCGTGCCGAAGGCGTTGCGCCGCACCGCAAGCGAGAGACATCTCTCATCGCGGTGCAGCCAGGCGCCTCGTCCCGGCAGTCTCCCCCGTTCGTCGATCGCCACCTGCGATGCGCTGTCCGCGTCTCGCACAGCCACCAGCCTGACCAGGTGTGAAGCTTGATCACGCCGGCGACAGCCGATACAGGTACGCACCGGAGATGTCGACGTTCGAAGGGCCACAGGTCAGTCTAGCGTATCGGAGGACTCGACGGCGCCACCGTCGGCGTCGCGGGGACCGCCGTCGCCCGCATCCGACCGGATGTCGATCCGCCACCCGGTGAGCCGGGCCGCCAGCCGGGCGTTCTGCCCCTCCTTGCCGATCGCCAGCGACAACTGGTAGTCGGGCACGATGACGCGCGCGGCCTTGGTCTCCTTGTCGATCACGGTGACCGAGACCACCTTGGCCGGCGACAGCGCGTTGCCGACGAAGACCGCCGGATCCGCGGCGTAATCGATGATGTCGATCTTCTCGCCGGACAGTTCGCTCATCACGTTGCGCACCCGCTGTCCCATCGGACCGATGCACGCGCCCTTGGCGTTCAGTCCGGCCACGCCGGTGTGGACCGCGATCTTGGAACGGTGACCGGCCTCGCGGGCCACGGCGACGATCTCGACCGACCCGTCCGCGATCTCGGGTACCTCGAGCGAGAACAGCTTGCGGACCAGGTTGGGATGCGTGCGCGAGAGCGTGATCTGAGGTCCGCGGGCCCCGCGCGCCACCCCGACGACGTAGCACTTGATCCGCTCGCCGTGCTTGTAGCTCTCACCGGGCACCTGCTCCGCGGGCGGGATCACGCCCTCGGTGGCGTTGGAGTCGGTGCCGATCTGCACGATCACCATGCCTCGCGCATTCGCCTTGGCGTCGGCCTGCACGATGCCGCCGACCACTTCGCCCTCGTGGGCGACCAGTTCGCCGTACGTCTTCTCGTTCTCGGCGTCGCGCAGACGCTGCAGGATCACCTGGCGCGCAGTGGTCGCGGCGATGCGGCCGAATCCCTCCGGCGTGTCGTCCCACTCGTGGACCACGGTGCGGTTCTCGTCGAGTTCCTGAGCCATCACGCGGACCTGACCCGATTTGCGGTCGATGTCGATGCGGGCGTTCGGTGCGAACCCGTCGGTGTGCCGGTAGGCGGTGAGCAGAGCTGTCTCGATCGCCGAGAGCACGGTCTCGGTCGGCACGCCCTTGTCGGCCTCGATCAAACGCAGCGCGCTGATGTCTATGTGCATGGTGGCGACTCCTATTCGCTTTTCGGATTGAGTTGTCGGCGGGTGAAGTGAATGTCGTTGGCGGGCGTCACGATTCGCGACGACGCGCGATCTCGTCGTCGTCCAGGCCGCAGGCACGCAGGGCCGCTTCGCCGGGCCTGCCGAAGTCGACCTCGACCACCGCGCGCGCGATATCGGCCAGCTCGACCTCGAAGGAGCGGATCCGGCTCTTGTCGACTGTCACCAGGGTGACGCGGCCCTCGTCGCTGGGGCCCACCCGGGCTTCGACGGTGCGGTCCACACCCTCGTCGGTGTACTCGACGCGGACCTTGCGTCCCTGATTGCGGCGCCAGTGGCGCGGCAGCGTCAGCGGCCGGCCGATCCCCGGCGTCGTGACTTCGAGGTCGTACGGGGACTCGCCGAGCAGGTCGGACTCGTCGAACACCGCCTCCAGGCTCCGGCTGAGCTCGGCGACCGCGTCGAGCGACACTCCGCCGTCACGATCGACGACGATCCGGATCTCGCGGCGTCCCGGCGGGGTCAGCACCGCGACCTCCTCCAGATCGAATCCGAGCCGATCGAGGGTCGAAGCCACCAGGTCGCTGATGCCGCCGGTCAGAGCCTCCGCAGTCATCGTGCGCGTCCTCCTGGGTTTCGGTATCGGGAACCGCTGCCGCGGTTCCCGTCGGCCGCCGGGCCGGGCTTCGAGTGTAGTCGACTCGTCCGACTGGCAGAATCGTCCACCGTGACACGAGTGCCGATACAGGATCCCCCCGCCCCCGAGCCTCCGCAAGCCGGTCGCCCCGCCACGGGGGTGCCGCGCCGCAGTGTGCTCCGCGGCGGCGTCCTCGCCGGTGCCGCCGCAGTCGCGGGATGGTCGCTGACCGCATGCGATACCGGGCCGACGCAGCGACAGCTCGACGCCGAGACGCTGCTCCCGCACGCCCAGGCGGCGCTGCGGCAGCAGCGGGCGGCCACCGCGCTCGCGCCGCGGAACACCGCGTACACCGAGGCCCTGCGGACCGTCGCCGATCAGCGCGGCGCGCACCTGAAAGCGCTGCGCGACGAGATCAACCGGCTGCACTCCTCGACTGCCGACCGGATCGACTCGCCACCGGCCGCGCCCACGGCGTCGGTGGCGGCCCTCGGCGTCTCGATCGAACGGTCGGCCACCAGCGCGGCGGATGCGTGCGCGGGTCTGTCCGGCTTCAGCGCCGGGCTCCTCGGCTCGATCAGCGCCTCCTGCCAGACCCTCGCGAAAGTGCAACTCGCATGAGCCAGAACGCCGCTCTCGACACCGCCGCGGACGCGGAGAACACCGCCGTCTTCACCTACGGCGTGCTCACCGCCTTCACCACCGGAGAGGTGCGCGACACCGTCGCGGAGTACATCGCCGCGCACCGGGTGCGACGCGACCAGCTGAACGAGGCACTGCTCGCCGCCGGCCAGCCCGAGCGCACCCCGGCGGCCGGATACCTGCTGCCCGTCGACGTGACGGACCAGGCCACCGCCGCGAAGGCCGCGCTGGCCGCCGAGAACGACTGTGCGAAGGCCTACCGGGCACTGTTGGAGCAGGCCGATTCGCAGGCGGTGCGCCGGACCGCCGTCGACGGGCTCACCGACTGCGCCCTGCGATCCTCGTACTGGCGCTCGATCGCGGGCGAGAAACCGCTGACGGTGGCCTTCCCCGGTCAGTAGGACCGGAGAGGGCGCCTGGCCCGCGTCACCCGCCTAGGGTCGTCACCATGGCGACAGCGCGCATCGGTTCGATCACCCTCGACTGCGACGATCCCGTCGAGCTCGCCCGCTTCTGGTCGGCGATGCTCGACGGGACCGTGACGCACACGTCCACGAGATATGCCTGTGTGCGGGCCGGCTCCATCGTGATCACCGCGCTTCGGGTGCCCGACCACCGGCCTCCGGAATGGCCCGGCGGTGCGGTGCCGAAGCAGATCCATCTCGACCTGGTGGTCGCCGATCTCGACGAGGGTGCGGCCGAGGCGGTCCGCCTCGGCGCACGGCTGTCGCCACAGCAGGCCGCGCCGGACCTGTGCCGAGTTCTCTTCGACCCCGCCGGGCATCCGTTCTGCGTCTGCCTCGACCGCGCGCCGTTCTAGCGCCGGCGGTCAGCCGCGCGCGGCCGTGACCACCGCGTCGACGGCTCCGTCGACCGGCGCCGCGGAGGTCTCTCCGGTGAGCCGGTCGCGGATCTCGACGGTGCCGTCGGCCCAGCCGCGGCCGACGACCACCACGACCGGCATACCGAGCAGCTCGGCGTCCTTGAACTTGACGCCGGGCGAAGCCTTGCGGTCGTCGAAGAGCACGGACAGTCCGGCGGCGTCGAGATCGGCGGCCAGCTGTTGCGCACCGGCCACCGCGGCCTCGTCCTTGTTCGCGATCACCAGGTGGACGTCGAACGGCGCCACCTCGCGCGGCCAGCGCAGGCCCTTCTCGTCGTGCCACTGCTCGGCGAGCACCGCGACCATCCGCGAGACGCCGAGACCGTACGAGCCCATCGTGGGGCGCACCGGCTTGCCGTTCTCGCCGAGCACGTCGAACTCGAAGGCGTCGGTGTACTTGCGGCCGAGCTGGAAGATGTGACCGATCTCGATGCCCTTGGCGGCCTCGAGCACACCTCTGCCGTCGGGGGACGGATCACCGGCGCGCACCTCGGCGGCCTCGATGACGCCGTCGGGAGTGAAGTCGCGGCCGCACACCAGATCGACGTAGTGCTTACCGGGCGCATCGGCCCCGGTGATCCACGCGGTGCCGCTGACCACACGCGGGTCGACCAGGTACGCCAAGCCCGCCGCCTGGACGGCCTTCGGTCCGATGTACCCCTTGACGAGCTGCGGATTGGCCGCGAAGTCCGCGTCGGTGAGCAGTTCCACCTCCGCCGGCTCCACCGAGGCCTCCAGCCTCTTGAAGTCGACCTCCCGATCGCCCGGCACCGCCACCGCGGTGATCTCCCACTCACCTCCCGGCCTGCGGATCTTGACCATCACGTTCTTGAGGGTGTCGGCGGCGGTGTAGTCACCGTCGAGCTCGCGGTTGGCCCAGTCGACCAGGGTCTCGATGGTCGGGGTGTCGCCGGTGTCGTGGACCACCGCCTCGGGGAGCCCGTCGAGCGGGATCGCCTCGGGAACCGGGGTCACCACGGCCTCGACGTTGGCCGCGTAGCCCGACTCGGTGCTGCGGACGAAGGTGTCCTCGCCGACCTCGCATTCGGCCAGGAACTCCTCCGAGGCGCTGCCGCCCATGGCGCCGGAGGTCGCCGCGACGATGACGTACTTGATGCCGAGACGGTCGAAGATGCGCTGGTACGCGGCACGATGAGCGTCGTACGAGGCCTGCAGACCCCGCTCGTCGAGGTCGAACGAGTACGAGTCCTTCATCACGAACTCGCGCCCACGCAACAGCCCGGCCCGCGGGCGCTCCTCATCGCGGTACTTGGTCTGGATCTGGTACAGGGTGACCGGCAGATCCTTGTACGAGCTGTACTCGCCCTTGACCAGCTGCGTGAAGATCTCCTCGTGCGTGGGCCCGAGCATCATGTCCGCGCCCTTGCGGTCCTTGACGCGGAACAACGCCGGCCCGTACTCGGTCCAGCGCCCGGTGGTCTCGTACGGGTCGCGCGGCAGCAGCGCGGGCAACAGGATCTCCTGCGCGCCCATCGCGTCCATCTCCTCGCGAACGAGGTTCTCGACCGCGCGGAACACCTTGAGCCCCAAGGGCAGCCACTCGTAGACGCCGGGGGCGGCACGCCGGATGTAGCCCGCGCGCACGAGCAGCTTGTGGCTCGGCACCTCGGCATCGGCCGGGTCGTCGCGGAGGGTGCGCAGGAACAGGTTCGACATCCGTGTGATCACGATGTACCAGCTTAATGGGATCACCGGCGGGTTCGTTAGGGTGGTCGCGTGCTCGTCATCCTGCCTCCCTCGGAGACCAAGTCGGACGGCGGCGAGGCCGCTCCGCTCGATCTCGACTCGCTGGTTCTGCCGGAGCTCAATCCGGTCCGGCGCAAGCTCGCCGAGGCGATCGTCGACCTCTCCGCCGATCTCGACGCATCCCGCACGGCGCTGGGTCTGGGCGCGACGGCCGTCGCCGAGATCGAGCGCAACGCCGATCTCTGGGAGTCGCCGACGCGCACCGCGATCACCCGGTACACCGGCGTCCTGTACGACGCCCTCGACTATCCGGGCATGACCCGCGCGGCCAAGACCAAGGCCGGCGACCGACTGATGATCGGCTCGGCGCTGTTCGGCGTGGTCCGGGCCGACGACCGCATCCCGGCCTACCGGCTCTCCGGCGGGTCCCGGCTGCCCGGTTTCGGCACCCTCGGCGCACTGTGGAAGCCGGTGCTGTCCCCCGCTCTCGACCGCATCGACGACTTCGTCGTCGATCTGCGCTCGGGCGTCTACCAGAAACTCGGTCCCGTCGACGGTGCGGTGACCGCGACCGTGGTGACCGAGGCCGCGGACGGCTCGCGGAAGGTCGTGAGCCATTTCAACAAGCACTTCAAGGGACTGGTGGCGCGCGAACTGGTCCGGACCCGGCGGAACGTCCGGGATGTGAACGCGCTCGCCGCCGTCCTGTCCGACGCCGGCCAGCGCGTCGAGATCACCTCTGAGTCGCAGATCACGGTCGTCACCGGCTGATCCGACCCCCGATCGGCGGTCCGCACCGCGACTCGCACGGCGCGAGAGCCGGTCACTTGGCCTGAGGGAAGAACCACTGGTCGTCGTCGGTCTCCGGAGTGTCGTCGGCCGGATTCACTTCGACCACCTCGTCGAGCTGTGCCTTCTGTGCCCGGAGGCGGCCGTATCCGTACGCGGCGGCCATGCCGATGACGCCGGTGACCAGGCCGATCGTCTGCAGCTCGCCGGAATCGCCTGCCTCCGCCGAGATCCGGTAGATCCAGCCGTTGAGCGCGACGACCGCCAGCGCTCCGAACGTGAGCGGGATGACGAAGGTGGTCATGGTGCTCGGCGGTGTGGGCGCGATGCCCGCGCGGCGGCGATGGATCTGCCAGGCCGACATGACGACGACGGCCAGCGCGACGAGAATCGCCGTGACCGACGGGGGCACGAACCAGGAGGCGACGGCCGCGACGAGCAGGATCAGTCCGGAGAGTCCTGCGGCTGTGCGTGCGTTCATCTCGACCACCCGCTCAGAACCGCAGAGCCCGGTCGGCGTCGGTGAAACCGGCGACCGGACCGATCACCGCGATCGCCGGGGCGATCAGCTTCTCGTCGACAGCGGTCTGCGCGGCGTGCGCGAGGTCGGTGCGCAGGAGACGCTGATCCGGCCGCGAGGCGTTCTCGATGAACGCCACCGGGGTGTCGGCCGGTCGCCCGCCCTCGAGCAGGGCCGTCGCGAACTCGTCGATGCGCTTGACCGCCATCATCAGCACGATGGTGCCCCGCAGCCGCGCGAGCGCCGCCCAATCGGTGAGCGAGTCGGGGTGCCCCGGAGCCACGTGGCCCGACACGATGACCACCTCGTGCGTCACGCCGCGGTGAGTCACCGGGATTCCGGCCAGGCCGGGAGCCGCGATCGGGCTGCTGATGCCGGGGACCACGGTGACCGGCACACCCGCCGCCACGCAGGCCTGGAGTTCTTCGAATCCGCGGCCGTAGACGTATGGGTCGCCGCCTTTGAGGCGGACCACGAACTTGCCCGCCCGCGCGCGGTCGACGAGGAGATCGTTGATCTGTTCCTGACGCATCGCGCGGCCGTAGGGCACCTTGGCCGCGTCGATGATCTCCACCTGCGGACCGAGCTCGTCGAGGAGTGCGATGGGCGCGAGCCGGTCGGCCACCACCACGTCCGCCTCGGCGAGCAGCTTGCGGCCGCGCACCGTGATGAGATCGGCGTCGCCGGGACCTCCGCCCACCAGGGCCACGCCCGCGGCGTGCCTGCGGTCGTCGTCGATGCGCAGCGAGGTGCCGTCCGCGAGAGCCTCGGTGATCGCGGCGCGCACGGCCGCGGAGCGACGATGGTCGCCGGCCGCCAGCACCCCGAACTGCAGATCGCGGTGGACTCCGGACGCCGGGGTGACGGCGGTTCCGCGGCGGGCGTCGTCGGCGCGCACGCAGAACACTCGCCTGCGTTCGGCCTCCGCCACCACCGCCGCGTTGACGTCGGGATCGTCGGTGCAGGCCATCGCATACCAGGCTCCCTCGAGGTCGCCGTCGGCGTACGCACGCCGATGCACGGTGATCGCGACCTCCGACTCGACGGCCGGCGTGGGGTCGAGCGCGACGACGTGGACGTCGGCGCCGGCGGCGATCAGGTTCGGCAGGCGCCGTTGCGCGACGCTCCCGCCGCCGATGACGACGACCTTGCGTCCGTGCAGATCCAGCCCCGCGAGGTAATGCGCTTGCATGAGCGATCAGCCTACCGGGACCGCACCGGCGGCTAGACGTGCAGTCCGCGCCTGCGCTCCCGCTCGATCGCGCGCTCGCGGGCGTCCTCGAACTTGGCGACCTTGATGTCCATCTCGGCGAGGAAGGCGGCGAGCTTGTCGCGGTACATCTGGCCGACCGGGCCGAAGTCGTCGCGATCGAAGATCCGCCACTTGCGCAGCACGGGCATCACGACATCGGCCATGTGCTGCGGCAGGTCGTAGATGCCGCCCTTGGCGATCAGGACCGCGTTCCTGCGGAAGTTCGGCATCGTCGCACCGGGCATCTGGAAGTTCGAGACGATCGTGTAGATCGCCACCATCGCCTCGTCGGGCACCAGATCGAGCGCCCCGGCGACGACGTTCCGGTAGAAGAGCATGTGCAGGTTCTCGTCGGCAGCGACTCGCTGGAGCATCCGGTCGGCGATCGGGTCGCCGCAGGCCTTGCCGGTGTTGCGGTGGCTGACGCGCGTCGCGAGCTCCTGGAACGAGACGTAGGCCACCGCGAAGAGCATGTCGTAGCTGTGGTCGCGCTGTCCGTCGTCGTCCGGCAGCGGGTTGAACCCACCGATCATGTGCGTCATCCGGGTCTGCTCGAGTTCCACCGGATCGACGCCCCGCGTCACGACGAGGTAGTCGCGCATCACGATCGAGTGCCGCATCTCCTCGGCCGTCCAGCGCCCCACCCAGAAGCCCCAGGCGTCGTCGAGGCTGAAGTTCTCGGCGATCACCCGGTGGTACGACGGCAGATTGTCCTCGGTCAGCAGGTTCGTGATCATCGCCGCCTTGGCGGTCTCCGACAGCTGCGACTGCTCCGGATCCCAGTCGACGCCGCCGAGCGCCGCGAAGTTCCGGCCGTCGTCCCACGGCACGTAGTCGTGCGGGTTCCAGTCCCTCGTCATCTTCATGTGGCGCTCCACCTCCGTCTCGCAGACGGGCAGGAGTTCGCGAAGCAGGTCCGAGCCGCTCATGGGCTTGCCGATCAAACTGGTCATATTCCTACGATCTCGCTCACGACCAGCGATTTCAGGGGGCGAAGGTCCCGTGGCGATTAGGCCCCGAGTCGCCCGCCGCCCTGTTGTAGCGTTGAGGCATGGTCGAGTCGCCTCGTAAGTACCGCGTGTTCCTCGTCGACGACCACGAGCTCGTCCGCCGTGGCCTTCGCGATCTGCTCAGCACCGCCGACGATCTCGAGGTCGTCGGCGAGGCGGCCACCGTCGCCGAAGCCGGAGTCGGCATCGCTGCGACGAAACCCGACGTCGCGGTGCTCGACGTGCGGCTGCCCGACGGCAACGGCGTGGAACTGTGCCGAAGCGTGCGGAGTGCGCAGCCGTCGGTGCACTGCCTGATGCTGACGAGCTACGCCGACGACGACGCCCTCCTCGCCGCAGTCCTCGCCGGGGCCTCCGGCTTCGTACTCAAGCAGATCCTCGGCCACAATCTGATCGCCGCTGTGCGGACGGTCGGCGCCGGCGGATCGCTGCTCGACGACCGCAGCACCGCCGCGCTGCTGGCTCGCCTGCGCGACGGTGAACCGTCCGATCCCCTGGCCCGGCTCACCGGCCAGGAGCGCGAGGTCTTCACCCTGATCGGCCAGGGCATGACCAACCGGCAGATCGCCGACCGGATGTTCTTGGCGGAGAAGACGATCAAGAACTACGTCTCGCGCATCCTCTCGAAGCTCGACATGCAGCGCCGCACTCAGGTGGCGGTGCTGGCCACCGAACTGCGCGAACGCGAACGGTAGTCGACGGCGTCAGCGCAACGGCGCGGTCCACGTCAACGTGGTGCCCGACGCCGCGCTCGAGGTGATCGTGAAGCTGCCGTCGCAGTCGTCGGCGCGGCGGGTCAGGTTCGCCAGTCCCGACTGCCGGGCGGTCGGCGGAATACCGCATCCGTCGTCGGAGATCTCGACGGTCACGACGTCGTCGGCCGCGATGCGCACCCGGATGTGCTCGGCGCCCGAATGCCGGAGCGCGTTGGAGATGCCCTCCCGCAGCACTGCCTCGATGTGCGGCGCCAGGGCGTCGGGGACGAGCGTGTCGACCGGCCCCATGAACGCGACGCTCGGCACGATCGGCGCATGGGTCGCCAACTCGGCGACCACGTCGAGCGCGCGCCTGCGCAGCGTCGCCGCCTCGCCATGACCGGGAAGGCCCTGCAGATCGAAGATCGAGGTGCGGATCTGCGCGATGGTGGCGTCGAGGTCGGTGATGACCTGCTCCATCCGGGCGTCGTCGGCCGAGGCGGACCCGGCCTGCATGGTCTGCAGCGACATCCCGATCGCGAAGAGCCGCTGAATCACCAGATCGTGCAGGTCGCGGGCGATCCGGTGGCGGTCTTCGAGCAACTGCAGATCGCGCGCCAGTTCCTGCTGGTCGGCGTAGGCCAGGGCCAGCGAGGCCACGCGCGCGACACCCTGCAGGCCCGCGACCTCCTCCCCGGTCCAGACCCGTCGCTCGGGGTGGGTGAGGACGATCGCGCTCCGGCCGTTGGTCGGCTGCAGGGGCTGCATCGAGACCCACCGCGCTCCGTGCCGCAGCCACGGCACCGTGTGTGTTCGCACCTCGCGGACCAGGAGCTTGCCGTCGGCGCGCTCGTTGTCCGGGTCGACGACCTCGAACAGGTCCTCGGTGCAGGGCGCGGTACCGGTGTGTCCGGTGAGGACGCTGCCGGTCACGATGAACACGTCCACCGCCCCGGTGAGCGCGGAGACGTCGCGGCACAGTCCGTCGAGGGTGTCTTCGAGCGCCGTGCCCGCCAGCGGTTCGGATCCGCGGTCGGCGATCACCTGCATCCAGCGCAGCCGGGCCTGGGCCCGCTCGAAGGCGCGCGCGTTGTCGACTGCGATGCCCGCGGCCACCGCGAGGACCGCGACGATCTTCTCATCGAGCGGCGTGAACTCGGGGGCACCCTGCTTCTCAGTCAGGTAGATGCTGCCGAACAACTCGTCGCGGACGATGATCGGCGCGCCCAGGAAGGTGTCCATCGGCGGATGGTTGGGCGGGAACCCCACCGAGGCCGGATGATCGGACAGCTTCGGTATGCGCAGCACCTCGGGACGGTGCAGCAGTTCGCCGAGGACGCCGCGGCCCACCGGCAGCGGCCCCATCCGAGCGCGGACCTCCGGTTCGATGCCCGTGTACACGAACGCCTGGAGACCGAGCTCGGGCCCGCGGACCCCGAGCGCACAGTATCGGGCGTCGAGGACGTCGGCCGCCACCTCGACGATCCGCTGCAGCGCCTGGTCGAGTTCGAGACCGCGACCCACCAGCAGGACCGCTTCGAGCAGGTCGCGGAGCGCGGTCGGGTCCTCGACGCTGGCGTGGGCGAGCGCGTCCAGTGCCGCGTGGACCTCCGCCAGATCGCGCCTGCGAGTCATCGGACCGCCTCCTCCGGCGAAGGGCTCGGGATGTCGGCGGCCGCGGCCGCCGACACGAATCGTGCCACGGCGGCCGGCTGTCCCACCGGGTGAACGTGCAGATACGACGCGTGCACCCCGCGGTGGATCACGCCGTCGGTCGCCGGTCCGTCGCCACCGTGCCACCCCCAGGCGGGCACCACGTCAGTGGCGAGATCGACGCTGCTGCGGTGGAATTCGTGGCCGGTCACCCGTTCACCGGTGCGATAGAGAACCGAATCGGCCACGGCGACGGCGTCGCGGTAGCCGAGCGTGAGCCGCGGCCCGAAGGCCCCGGTGCCCGGCAGTGCGCCGACCATCGGGACGCCGTCGAGCGCGGACAGCAGGTACAGCAGGCCCGCGCACTCGGCCTGCACCGGCCGGCCCGCGGCCACGTGATCGCGCAGTCCGGCACGGAGGGAGTGGTTGGCGGCGAGCTCGTCCGCGTGGGCCTCGGGGAAGCCGCCGCCGATCACCACCGCCGCGGCGTGCTCCGGAAGCGGATCGTGCAGCGGGTCGAAGCCGGCCACCTCGGCTCCCGCCGCGCGCAGGAGTTCGGCGTGCTCGGCGTACCCGAAGGTGAAGGCGGCGCCCTCCGCGACGGCCACCACCGGCCGCCGGTGTGGGCCCGTCACCGCGCTCGGGTCCGCGGCGGCGATCGCGTCGGCCGCCGACCAGGCGATCGCCGCGGGCGGTCGGGCCCGGCGTGCGATCTGGACGATCGCCGGAAGGTCGAGCGCCGCCCCCACCTTGGCGACGATCGCGGCCACCGAGTCCAGCGCGTCCCGCCGGCGCTCGGCGGCCGGGATGAGTCCTAGGTGCCGCGACGGCACGGTCAGATCGGCGTCGCGCCGCACCGCGCCGAGCACCGGCAGTCCGACGCGGTCGCAGGCCTGTCGGAGGACCTGTTCGTGCCGCTGTGAGCCGACGCGGTTGAGGATCACGCCCGCCACGCGGACCCGGGCGTCGTACCCGAGGAAGCCGTGGAGCAGTGCGGCGAGCGACTGGCTGTGCCCGCCGGCGTCGACCACCAGGATCACCGGTGCGCCGATGAGGGTGGCGACGTGCGCGGTGGAGCCGACGCCGAGCGGGTCGGGATCGTCGGTGATGCGGCCGTCGAACAGGCCCATCACGCCCTCCACCACGGCGATGTCGGCGTCGGCGGAGCCCGCGGCCAGCAGTGGTGCGATGACGTCGGCGCCGACCAGGTTGGGGTCGAGGTTCCGGCCGACCCGGCCCGCCGCGACGGCGTGGTATCCGGGATCGATGTAGTCCGGTCCCACCTTGAAGGGCGCGACCCGGTGCCTGGCGGCGACGAGCGCGCCGATCAGGCCGGTGGTGATCGTCGTCTTTCCGCTGCCGGACGCCGGCGCGGCGATCACGACCGCCGGGACTACCACTCGATGCCCTTCTGGCCTTTGCGGCCCGCATCCATCGGATGCTTGATCTTCGTCATCTCGGTGACCAGATCGGCGGCCTCGATCAGCGCCTGGGGCGCATACCGTCCGGTGATGACGACGTGCTGCGTCCCGGGGCGGTTGCGGAGGGTCTCGACCACTTCGTCGGTGTCGATCCAGCCCCAGTGCAGCGGGTAGGTGAACTCGTCGAGGACGTAGAAGTCGTGCTCCTGCGCGGCGAGGCGCCGCGTGATCTCCGCCCATCCGGCCCGCGCCGATTCGGCGTGGTCCTCGACGGCGTCGTCACCGCGCTGAATCCACGACCATCCCTGTCCCATCTTGTGCCACTGCACAGGGCCGCCGGCGCCGGTGTCCCGATTCAGGCCGCCGAGGGCGAGCATGGAGTTCTCCTCACCGACCTTCCACTTCGCGCTCTTGACGAACTGGAAGACGGCGACGTCCAGACCGGCGTTCCAGGCGCGCATCGCCATGCCGAACGCGGCTGTCGACTTCCCCTTGCCTGCCCCGGTGTGTACGGCGAGCACCGGCAGCCGGCGTCGCTGCCGGGTGGTCAGTCCGTCGTCGGGAACGGTCTCGGGTACGCCCTTGGGCACAGTGCATCCTCCAGTTCAGCCACCGGCGTCACGCGACGCCGCGGACGTGCTCGGCCAGTCCGGACGAGGTCAGCGAATCCATCGTCGCGTACTGCGCGCCCAGCCGGCGCGCCAGGTCGGCGGCCAGACCGAGACGGACCAGGCCCTGCTCACAGTCCACCACAACGGCGCAGACTCCCCTGCGCGCGACCTCGTCCGCGGCGGCGTCGGCGCGGCGCGGCGCGTCGGCCCCGGCCGTGGCTCGGCCGTCGGTGAGCGCCACCAGCAGGGGCCTGCGCTCCGGGTCGGTGCGGCGGGCCCGCTCGATCACCTCGAGCGCCCGGTGCAGTCCCTCGGCCAGCGGCGTGCGTCCGCCGGTGCGCACCTGTGCCAGGCGCGCCACCGCCAGGTCCACCGACCGGGTCGGCGGAACCGCGACGTAGGCATCCCTTCCGCAGGCCACGACCACCGCCACCCGGTCACGCCGGGTGTACGAGTCGCGCAGGAGGTCGACGCAGGCGTTGCGCACCGCGGTGAGCCGGGCGCGGGCGGTCATCGATCCGGAGAGGTCGACGACGAAGACCACGAGATTGGCTTCGGTGCCGATGCGCTCGGCTCCGCGGAGATCGTCGGCGATGAGCGCGGGGAGCCCGTCGCCGCTGCTGCGGTGGGCGGCGGCGAGCACGGTGCCGAACAGGTGCACCCCGGTCCGCGGACCGAAGTCGACGGCCCGGGTGGTGATGCCGCGGCTGGTCCGGGCCCGCGAACGGCGGCCCACATCACCGTCACCGACGCCCTCGGCGCGGAAGGTGCGGATGCGGGCACCACCGGGTGCGGAACCGAAGTCCGGGCCGGTCGGCGCTCCTGAACCGCCGGGCGGATCGGTGTCGGGAGGATCCGTGTCGGGTCCGTCCGGATCGTCGTCCGGTTCCGGGCCACCCGAGTCTGGGCCGCCTGAGTCTGGGCCGTCTGAGTTCGGGCCGCTGTCGTCGGGTCCGTCCGGCTGCTGCGGCCCGGACTCGGACTCGTCCCGCGGGCCCGCGGCCTGCTCACCGGCGTCCAGGGCGTCGTCGAGCTGCTGGTCGGTCATGCTCGACTCGTCGAAGGGATTGCGGCGCCGTCGATGCGGCAGTGCCAGTTCCACGGCCACCCGCACGTCGTCGGCGTCGATCTCGTCGGCGCCGCGCCATGCGGCGTGTGCGGCGGCGGTCCGGGCCACGACGATGTCGCCGCGCAGACCGTCGACGTCGAGGTGAGAGCAGACGCCGGCGATCCGGCGGAGCTCCCGCTGCGGGATCCGGACGGTCGCGACGCGGTCGCGGGCCGCGACGATCCGTTGCGCGAGATCGGCCTCGGCGCCGGCGAACCGCTCCGCATAGCCCTGCGGATCGGCGTCGAAGGCCAGCCGTGAGGTGACGATCTCGACGCGCTCGTCGACGTCACGGGCACCGGCGACGTCGACCACCAGCCCGAACCGGTCGAGCAACTGCGGACGCAGTTCGCCCTCTTCCGGGTTCATCGTCCCGACCAGCACGAATGCCGCCGCCTGGGTGTGCGAGACGCCGTCACGCTCAACGGTGACTCGGCCGCTCGCGGCCGCATCGAGCAGGACGTCGACGAGATGGTCCGACAGGAGGTTGACCTCGTCGATGTACAGGACGCCGCCGTCGGCCTGCGCCAGCAGACCCGGCGTGAACCGGGCTTCACCGTCGCGCAGCACCCGAGTCAGGTCGAGCGACCCGATCACCCGGTCCTCGGTGGCGCCGATCGGCAGGTCGACCACGCGCGAATCCTCGCCGAGCAGCGGGGCGAGCCCGCGGACGATGGTCGACTTCGCGGTCCCTTTCTCACCGCGGATCAGGACACCGCCGATCCCCGGCGAGACGGCGGACAGGATCAGTGCGAGCTTGAGGCGATCCTGTCCGACCACCGCGCTGAACGGGAAGCGAACGCCGGCGTCACTCATCGAATCAGGCGTCGGGCCGCGCGGTGAGCCGGAGGCTGCGGTTGGTCCAGTCCCACAACTCGCGGTACAGGGCGGGGTTCTCGTCGAGCTTCTGGCCGAACGACGGGATCATCTCGGTCAGGGTGCTCTTCCAGCCCTCGAAACGACCGCTGAAGCACTGCTGAAGCACCGAGATCATCGCGGGAACCGCGGTCGAGGCGCCCGGCGACGCTCCGAGGAGACCGGCGAGCGTGCCGTCGCCCTCCGCGACCACCGCGGTGCCGAACTCGAGGCTGCCGCCGACACCGGTCTTGCGGATCACCTGGACGCGCTGACCGGCGGTGATCAGCTCCCAGTCCTCGCCGACGGCGCGCGGCGCGAAGTCCTGCAGCGTCTTGACGCGGTCGGCGGGGCTCGCGGCGAGCTCGGAGATCAGGTACTTGAGCAGACCGAACTCCTGCGGGGCGATCGACATCATCGGCAGCAGGTTGCCCGGCTTCACCGACTTCGGCAGGTCCATGACGCCGCCGGTCTTGAGGAACTTCGGCGACCAGCCCGCGTACGGGCCGAAGAGCAGGCCCTTGTCGTGGTTGATGACGCGCGTGTCCAGGTGCGGCACCGACATCGGCGGGGCGCCCACCGCGGCCTGGCCGTACACCTTCGCCGAATGCTGTGCGATCACGTCGGGGTTGGTGCAGCGGAAGAACTCGCCGCTGACCGGGAAGCCGCCGAAGCCCTTGGCCTCGGAGATGCCCGACTTCTGCAGCAGGTGCAGTGCGCCGCCGCCTGCGCCGACGAAGACGAACTTCGCTTCGACGCGAACCTTCTCGCCGGTGCGGTTGTTGCGGATCTTCATCACCCAGCTGCCGTCCGACTGCTTGGTGAGGTTGCGGACCTCGTGCCCGAAGTAGAGGTCGGCGTCACGGCCGACGAAGTTCAGCAGCTGCTGGGTGAGCGCGCCGAAATCGACGTCGGTTCCCTGGGTGTACCAGTTCAGGGCCACCGGATCGGAGTAGTCCCGGCCGGCGCCCATCAGCGGCAGCCGCGCCGCGAACTCGGCGTCGTCGTCGATGAACTCCATGCCCTCGAAGAGGGTGTGGCTCGAGAGCGCCGCATGGCGCTTGCGCAGGTACTCGACGCCGTCGGCGCCGTGGCAGAAGCTCACGTGCGGGATCGGGTTGATGAACTCGTCGGGCGCACCGAGCAGGCCGTTGTCGACACCGTAGGCCCAGAACTGCCGCGAGACCTGGAACTGCTCGTTGATGTTCAGCGCCTTGGTGATGTCGATGTCGCCGTTGGCGTCGGCCGGCGTGTAGTTGAGCTCGCAGAGCGCCGAGTGGCCGGTGCCGGCGTTGTTCCACGGGTCGCTGCTCTCGGCGGCGGCCGCCTCCAGGCGCTCGAACAGGCTGATCGACCAGCTGGGCTCCAGTCGGCGCAGCAGCGCGCCGAGCGTGGCGCTCATGATTCCGGCACCGACGAGCGCCACGTCTGTCTTAATCACCTTGGCCACGCTGCTGAACTCCTCCACCCATAGGGCATTCACGACCTGTATCGCGGATCATTGTTCACCATCGCGTTGTCTGAGGCAGCATCGGTGCGCGCAAGTGTGGGGTGTGCGACACCGGGTGCCACGCCGACGCCCGATCCGCGCACCGACGGGTGCGGCCTAAGCTGGTCGGCGTGAGCAGCGTGAAAAGCCGGCAATGGCGTCCCGACGAACTCCTCGACCGATACGAAGTGCTGACCATCCCCCTCGGCGACGACCCGGACGGCGAGGGCGCCGTGGAGGCCACCCTGATCCGCCAGGCCGGAGCGGAACCGGCCACCGCCGGGACGGTCCTGTACGTCCACGGCTTCACCGACTACTTCTTCCAGGAGGAGCTGGCCGAGTTCTTCCACGATCGGGGCTACGGTTTCTACGCGCTCGATCTGCGCAAGTGCGGGCGGTCGCTCCTGGACGGGCAGCAACCGCACTTCACCACCGACCTCGAGTTCTACGACCAGGAGCTGAACGCGGCACTCGATGTCGTGACCGAGGAATCCGGGTCCGGCGACGAGCCGGCTCGGGTGATCGTGGTCGCCCACTCCACCGGAGGACTGATCACGCCGCTCTGGCTCGACCGACTCCGGCGCACCGATCCGGACCGGCACCGCCGCATCAAGGGGCTGGTCCTCAACAGCCCCTGGCTGGACTTGCAGGGCGATCCCCTGCTGCGCACCGACGCCGTCAATCTGCTGATCCGCGGAGTCGGCCGAGTTCGGGCCAAAGCCGTGCTGCCGCAGAAACTCTCGGCAGCGTACGGCGAGAGCCTGTCCGCCGACGCCCACGGCGAGTGGACCTACGATCTGCGGCGCAAGCCGCTCGGCGGTTTCCCGGTGACCTTCGGCTGGCTGGCCGCCGTCCGCGCGGGACAGCATCGCCTGCACCGGGGGCTCGACATCGGCGTGCCCGCCCTGGTCCTGCGATCGGACAAGACCCGCTTCACCGGGGCCTACGAGCCTGCGGTCGACACCGCTGACTGCGTGCTCGACGTGAAGCAGATCGCGCAGTGGTCCGGCGTGATCGGCCGTCGCGTGTGGGCGGTGGCCGTCCCCGACGCCCGCCACGACGTCTTCCTTTCTCTGGAGACGCCCCGGCGCATCGCCTACGACGAAGTGCAGAACTGGCTGCACACGATCTTCGGCGAGGGGGCGCGGCGATGAGCGCTCAGCAGGTCGATCTGGCGATCATCGGTTCGGGAAGCGGCAACTCCATCCCGGACGAACGCTTCGACGCGATGAGCATCGCGATCTTCGAGGAGGGCGTCTACGGCGGCACCTGCCTCAACGTCGGGTGCATTCCGACGAAGATGTTCGTCTACGCCGCGGACGTGGCCGACACCGTCCGGTCGGCGGCCCGGTACGGCGTCGAGGCGAGCGTCGAATCGGTCGACTGGCCCGCCATCGTCGACCGGGTCTTCGGCCGCATCGACCCGATCTCGGCCGGCGGCAAGGAGTACCGGGTGGAGCGTTGCGACAACGTCACCGTCTACTCCAGCCACGTCCGCTTCGACGGCCGCGACGACGAGTCGGCCCGATACCGCCTGGTGACCGACGACGGCGACCTGGTGCTGGCCCGCAAGGTCGTCGTCGCCGCGGGCTCGCGGTCGGAGATTCCTGAGGTGATCGCCGATTCGGGCGTTCATCACTACACCAACAGCGACGTGATGCGCCTGCCCGCCCTGCCGAAGCGGATGGCGATCCTCGGCAGCGGATACATCGCCGCCGAGTTCGCCCACGTCTTCTCCGCTCTCGGCGTGGACGTCACCGTCGTCGCCCGCAGCGGACGGCTGCTGCGCCGGCTCGACGACGACGTCAGCGAGCGATTCACCGCGGTGGCCCGCCGGCAGTGGGACGTCCGGCTCGACAGCACGCTCGCGGGTGCGATCGACCTCGGCGACGACGGCGTCCGGCTCTCGTTCACCGACGGCCGGCACGTCGATGCCGACGCCCTGCTCGTCGCGACCGGCCGGACACCCAACGGCGACCGCCTCGGCCTCGACACGATCGGTGTGGAGCTGCTCGCCGACGGCCGCGTGCCGGTGGACGCACACGGCCGCACACCGGCTCCCGAGGTGTGGGCGCTCGGCGATGTCAGTTCACCGTTCCAGCTCAAGCACGTCGCCAACCACGAACAGCGTGTGGTCCAGGAGAATCTGCTGCTCGGCTGGCACGCCGACGAGCTGGCCTCGTTCGACCACCGGTACGTGCCGGCCGCGGTCTTCACCCATCCGCAGATCGCCACCGTCGGACTCACCGAGGCGCAGGCCCGCGAGACCGGGCGCGACATCGCCGTCAAGGTGCAGGAGTACGGCGACGTCGCCTACGGCTGGGCGATGGAGGACACGACCGGATTCTGCAAGCTCATCGCCGATCGTCGCAGCGGTGAACTGCTCGGCGCGCATCTGATGGGTCCGCAGGCGTCCACCGTGATCCAGCCCGTCATCCAGGCGATGAGCTTCGGTCTCCGGGTGCCGGACATGGCCCGCGGCCAGTACTGGATCCATCCCGCCATGCCGGAGGTGCTCGAGAACGCACTCCTCGGCCTGGACCTGGAGTGAGGGCGGCGGCGGCCCGAGCGGGTTCTCAGAAGCGCGAGGACCGCAGGGAGATCTCGCTCGCCAGAGCGGCCGCCGCATTCTCGGGAATCCAGTGGTCGACGCCATGGAGTTCGGAGAAGCGGAAGTCGGAGTAGACGTATCGGCCGCTGAACTCGGCCTGTTCGCGTCCCAGAGCCGCGTCGCCGTCGCTCCACACCATGGTGGTCGGGATCTCGACCGGCGGGCAGGCCAGGGTGGCCGCGACGTCGCCGGTGAAATTGGCGCGATACCAGTTCAGCGGACCGGTCAGCGCACCCGGCTCGAGGATCGGCGCGAGTTCCTCGCCGGTCACGCCGGCACGCCGGAGCAGGACGCCGTCTCGGGCGCTCAGCCTCTCCTCCGCGCCGTCGGCGATGAAATCCTTGATGTAGGCCGACCGCTCACGCTGATCGCCGCCCGCCGCGAGTGCATCGCGCATCGCGGACGGGTGTCCGGTGCTGACGGCCACCAGGCCGGTGAAGCGGTCGGGATGCTTGGCCGCCAGATGCCAGGCGACGATCCCGCCCCAATCGTGGCCGACGACCATCGAGTACGAGATGTTGAGGTGGTTGAGGATCCCGATGACGTCGCCGACGAGCGTGTCGAGACGGTAGGCGTCGACCTCCTCGGGCCGGGCGCCGGGACTGTAGCCCCGCTGATCGATGCGCAGGGTGCGGAGCCCGGCCTCGTGCACGCGCGGAACCACGTCGTCGTAGCACCGCGAGTTCACCGGGAACCCGTGCAGGAGCACCACCCACGGTCCTCGAGCGGGCCCGCTCTCCTCGACGTCGAAGGTCAGTCCGTCATGCTCTACGGTCAGGTGCGCGGTGTTCACCAAGCCAGGATAGGACGGTGGGCACCGCGGGCGGGCCGCCCTCGATCAACCCGTGGATACTCGGCATGTCGAGGTGCTCGCACACCAGATCGGCCATCAGATCCAGTTGCGACCGGCGCACCTGCGCGACGCACAGCCGCGGATCGGCGGTGAAGCCCGTCCGGCCCGCCCGCCGCGCGATCTCGGCCAGGAAGACGCGGCGGAAGCCGTCGCTCTCCAGCGCGCCGTGGCAGTGGGTGCCGTAGACCGCTCCCCTGCGGGCGCCCTCGGGGCCGGTCGCCGCGGAGTCGAGCCAGGGCTGCTCCTCGCTGCGCACCACGACCCCGTGATGGATCTCGTATCCGCGCACCGGCTCACCGGCCGCGTGACCGTCGAAGGTCCGCAGGGTCTTGTCTTCGGCGAACTCGATGTCGACGTCGAGCAGCCCCAGCCCCTCGACGGGCCGGGCGACACCCGACGTCGCTGTGCCGACGGACTCCACCGTGTCGACGATGCTCCGGCACAGCATCTGGAAGCCGCCGCAGACCCCGAGCACCGGCCGGCCGCGCTGCGCACGTTCGATCAGCGCATCGGCCAGACCGGTGGTCCGCAGCCACGCGAGGTCGCTGAGGGTCGCGCGGGTTCCGGGCAGCACCGCCAGATCCGCGGCCCGGACCGCCGACGGGTCGTCGACCCACGTCACGTCGACGTCGGGTTCGCACGCCAGAGCCAGGACATCGGTGCTGTTGGAGATGCGGGGCAACCGGATCGCGGCCACCGACATCCGCTCCCGTCCGGCGCCGCCCACGCCGCGAGGTCCGCCCACGCGGGCGCCGACCGATGCGGCCAGCGAATCCTCGGCATCGAGCCGGAGACCGTCGGCGAACGGGATCACGCCGAAGGTCGGTCGCCCGGTGCGCTCGCGCACCATCTCCAGTCCGGGAGCGAGGATCGCCGGATCGCCGCGGAACTTGTTCACGATGTATCCGGCGACGAGCGCCTGGTCGTCCGCGTCGAGGACCGCCGTGGTGCCGAACAGATGGGCCAGCGATCCGCCGCGGTCGATGTCGGTGACCAGCACCACCGGCATGTTCGCCGCCCGGGCCAATCCCATGTTCGCGATGTCGGTGGCGCGGAGGTTGATCTCCGCGACCGAGCCCGCGCCCTCGCAGATCACCACGTCGAAGTCCCGTCGCAACGACGCGAGTTCGTCGGCGACCACACCCGCCAGCCGGGTACGCCAGAGCTGATAGTCGGCGGCCCCGACCTCGCCGACCGTGCGTCCGCGCACCACCACGTGCGAGCGCCGGTCACCGCCGGGCTTCAGCAGCACCGGGTTGAATCGCGTGTCCGGTTCCAGCCCGCAGGCCTGCGCCTGAAGCGCCTGCGCCCGGCCGATCTCACCGCCGTCGAGGGTGACGGCGGAATTGTTCGACATGTTCTGCGCTTTGAACGGCGCCACCGTGATCCCGTCACGCGCCAGCGCCCGGCACAGTCCGGCGACGATCAGGCTCTTGCCCGCGTCGCTGCTCGTGCCACCGACCAGAAGTGCGCCGCTCACCCCCGAAGTCAGCTCTCGTCGGGCAGCGTCAGGATCTCGGCACCGGTGTCGGTGACGACGAGGGTGTGCTCGAACTGCGCGGTCCACCTGCGGTCGGCGGTCACCACGGTCCAGCCGTCGTCCCACATCTCCCAGTCGAGGCCGCCCAGATTGATCATCGGCTCGATGGTGAAGACCATCCCCGGTTCCAGGACGGTGTCGACGCTCGGCTGGTCGTAGTGCAGCACCACCAGACCGTTGTGAAAGGTCTCACCGATCCCGTGGCCGGTGAAGTCGCGCACCACCGAGTACCCGAAGCGGTTCGCGTACGCCTCGATCACCCGGCCCACCACGTTGAGCGCGCGACCGGGTTTGACGGCCTTGATCGCGCGCTCGGTCGCGATCCTGGTCCGCTCCACCAGATCCCGCGCCTCCGGTGAGACGTCGCCGGCGAGGAACGTCGCATTCGTGTCGCCGTGCACACCGTCGATGTAGGCCGTCACATCGATGTTGACGATGTCGCCGTCCTCGATCACCGTCGAATCGGGGATGCCGTGACAGATCACCTCGTTCAGCGAGGTGCAGCAGGACTTCGGGAATCCCTTGTAGCCCAGCGTCGACGGGTAGGCGCCGTGATCGATCATGTACTCGTGGGCGATCCGGTCGAGTTCGGCTGTCGTGACTCCCGGAGCGACGGCCCGACCCGCCTCGGCCAGGGCGTTGGCCGCGATCCTGCCCGCCACGCGCATCTTCTCGATCGTCTCCGGGGTCTGCACCCACGGTTCGTGGCCCTCGTTCACCGAGTCCTTCCACGCGTACTCGGGACGTTCGATCGAGTCGGGGACGGGCAGCGTCGGAGCCACGACGCCGGGAACCAGTGGTGCGCGAACTGTCATGACGGAAATTCTACGGACGCCTCCGCCGCGGACACCGCTCGGCCGGAATCGCACCGATGTGCGTCGAGGAGGTACCAACCAGTAAGGTGTGCCTAACAGAACTGTGAGCATGACAAGGCGGATTCAGGTGACGGCTCCTACCCGGTCCGCGATGTCGATCGCCCCTGTCTGGGCCCTGCTGCTGGTCGTCGGACTGTTCGTATCCGGATGCACCACCGAGCCCATCGACACCGGCGCGACCGCCACCGCGACCAGCGCGACACTGCGCTCCGGCCCCGCCACCGCGGCGCTCCCGGACGCCGACGTCGTCCCGGTCGACTCCGCCGTGGTGCCGGGCCCCCGCGCCGACCGGATCATCGCGCTCGATCGGAACGGCACGCTGGGCGACATCGTCTTCTCGCTCGGCCTGGGCACGCACGTCGTGGGCCGCGACCGTTCCACCACCTTTCCGTCGGCCTCGCGGCTGCCGTACGTGACCGAGACCGGCCACGCGATCAACCCCGAACGCGTCCTCGCGCAGAATCCGTCCATCGTCCTGGTCACCGACGACGCCACACCCGCGGGTGCGGTCGACCAGATCCGTGCCGCGGGCATCCCGGTGTCGGTCTTCACCGGCCAGCGGTCGGTGGCCGGCAGCCCCGCGCTCATCCGCGATGTGGCCGCCGCGCTCGGCGTACCCGCGCAGGGCGAGAAACTGGTGGCGCGCACCGAGAAGCAGATCGCCGACGCCCGCGCCCTCCTCCCTCGCCCGACCGGCGATCCGACCATCGGCTTTCTGTACATCCGCGGCGAACATCTGATCCTGCTCGCGGGTCCGGGTTCCGGTGCGGACGATCTCATCGAAGCGCTCGGCGGTCGCGACGCCGGCACCAAGGCAGGCCTGACCGCGCCGTTCACGCAAGTCAGCGCCGAATCGATGATCCGGGCCGATCCCGACGTACTGCTCGTGATGACCCAGGGCGCCGACTCGGTCGGCGGCCTCGACAAGGTCCTTCAGCTGCCGGCCGTGGCCGACACCTCCGCCGGGCGCAACCGGCGCATCGTCGAGATGGACGAGACGCAGATCCTCATGTTCGGTCCCGACACCGGTCTGGTCCTCAGCGCGCTGGCGAAGGCGATCTATGTCTGATCTCGCCGACCGCGCCGAGCCGCGGCACAGTGACACCGGACACGGGAACACTGCACCACGGGACCCGCGGTCCGGCAGCGCTCCCGGGTTGCGGTATCGGCTGACGGCCGCGCTGTCGGTCTTCCGCGGCCGCGCACTGTGGGTGATGGCGGCGACGCTCGTCCTGCTCGGCGTGGTGGTCGTCGTCTCCGCGGGCACCGGACAGGTACACATTCCGCCTCTGGAGGTGCTCGGCTCCATCGCGCACCACTGGCACCTCGACATCGGTCCCCTGCCCACGCATCCGCAGGGCGAGAACGCGCTGTGGGTCTCGAGGTTCCCGCGGATCCTGCTCGGGCTGCTGGTCGGGCTCGCTCTCGGCACGGCGGGCTGCCTGCTGCAGGGAGTGCTCGCCAATCCCCTCGCCGAGCCGGGCATCATCGGCGTCTCGTCCGGAGCCGCGGTCGGCGCCTGCCTGATGATCGTGATCGGCGGCACCGGAACCAACGGCTGGGCCGTCGCCGGCGCCGCCGCGCTCTTCGGGCTCCTCACCACGGCCGGCGTCTACGTCTTGAGCATCCGTGACGGTGCGTCGTCGACGATCATGCTGGTCCTGACGGGTATCGCCGTCAATGCCTTCGCGCTCGGGATCATCGCCTATCTGACCTACGTCGCCTCCACCGCAGCCCGCGAGCAGATCGTCTTCTGGCAACTCGGTTCGCTGGCGGGCAACGTCTCGTGGACGCAGGTGAAGATCGTCGCACCGCTCGCCCTCGCCGGCCTCGCGGGCGGAATGGTGCTGGTCAAGAAGCTCGACCTGCTCGCCCTCGGCGAAGTGCAGGCCGCCGCCCTCGGCGTCAACGTGGAGGCCGTGCGACGCCAGGTGATCGTCCTGGTCGCGATGCTCACCGCGGCGGGCGTCGCGTTCACCGGAATCATCATGTTCGTCGGCCTGATCGTCCCGCACGTGATGCGCCTGCTGGTGGGCCCGCGGCACGCGCTGCTGCTTCCGGCGAGCGCACTGGGCGGCGCACTGGTGATCGCCGCCGCCGACCTCGCCGCGCGCACACTCACCGGCGGCGAACTGCCGCTCGGCATGCTCACCTCGCTGATCGGCGGCCCGGTGTTCTTCCTCCTGCTGCGCCGGCGGAATGCGGCGGCACGATGGTGACCGGGCAGACCGCCGTGCACGGCGGAGTCGTCGCCGAGGACGTCACCGTCCGGATCGGCCGCCGGGAGATCGTCCACGGCGTCGACCTGGCCGCGCACCCCGGCGAGATCCTGGCCCTCGTGGGCCCGAACGGATGCGGGAAGTCCACCCTGCTGTCCGCGGTCTCCGGAGTCCGCGCACCGGAGTCCGGGACCGTGCGCATCGGCGACATCGACGTCCACCGGGCCGACTCGCTCACTCTCGCCCGCGCCCGCGCGCTCGTGACGCAGCAGAACCGAGCCGACACACCGTTCACGGTGCGCGAAGTGGTCGAGATGGGCCGATTCCCGTGGACCCGCACCCCGCAGGCGGTGCAGTCGGAGGAACTGATCGACGCCGCGATCGCCGAATGCGGGCTGGAAGATCTACTGAATCGGCCGTTCCCGCAGCTCTCCGGCGGGCAGCAGGCACGGGTCTCGCTGGCCCGTGCGCTGGCGCAGGACACACCGGTCCTGCTGCTCGACGAGCCGACCGCCGCACTCGACATCGGGCACACCGAACAGGTCCTGACGATCCTGTCGCGCCGTGCGGCGGCGGGCGCCACGGTGATCCTCGTGGTGCACGATCTGACGCTCGCGGCCGCCTACGCCGACCGCGTCGCCGTGATGAAGGCCGGACGGCTGCTCGCGACCGGCGCCGTCGACGAGGTGATGACCGCCGACCTGCTGTCGGAGACCTACGATCATCCGGTCCTGATCTGGGACCACCCCGACACCGGCGAACGGATCATCACACCCGCGCGGTGAACCGCAGGCTACGGCCGGTAGCCCGCGGGGATCGCGTCGAGGAAGTCGCGCGTCACATTCACCGAATTGGTGGAGTCGCCGCCGAGCACGATGAGAGTCGCGAACGCGATGTCGCCGCGATAGCCCGCGAACCACGCGTGCGATCCGCCCGCGACCTCCGCCTCGCCCGTCTTGCCGTACACCTCGCCCGATCCGGCGATCGAGGTCGCCGTTCCCTCGGTGACCACCGCGCGCATCATCGGCCGCAGCCGCTGGTACACCTCGTCCGACAGCGCGGCCTGCGGGCCGGTCACCGTCGTCTCGCGTCCGTCGATGAGCTGCGGGACCTGAGCCCTGCCGGTGGCCGCGGCCGCGGCCACGAGCGCCATGCCGAGCGGGCTCGCCAGCACCCGGCCCTGTCCGAAACCGTCTTCGCTGCGGGCCACCAGCCCGGGTTCGACGGGCACCGAGCCGGACTTCACGTCCAGACCGGGCACCCGGTACACCTCTCCCAGCCCCATCGCGGCGGCCGCGTGGGTGAGATCGGTGGGCCCCATCCGGCTGGCCAGGTCGGCGAAGGTGGTGTTGCAGGAGTGGGCGAAGGCGGAGCGCAGCGGCACCGCCCCGAGCGAGAAGCCGTCGTAGTTCGGGATGGAACGCTCACCGATGTGGATCTCGCCGGGACACGGCACGATCGCGTCGGGATCGGTCATCTTGTCGTGGAAGGCCGCCGCGGAGGTGACCATCTTGAAGGTCGAACCCGGCGGGTACAGACCGGAGGTGGCGATGAGGCCGTCACGATCGGCATCGCGGTTCTGGGCGATCGCGAGGATCTTGCCGGTCGACGCCTGCAACGCCACGAGCATCGCCTGCTTCCCCTGGACGGCGTTCACCGCGCGCTGCGCCGCGTCCTGCACCGACCGCGACAGGGTCAGCAGGACCGCGGGCGCGGGCGTGCCCGACTCGTCGGCGACCACGTCGGCGACCAGTCCGTTGGGGTTGAGCACCGAGACCCGCCACCCGCTGGCCCCGGTGAGGCCGCCGGAGACCTCGTCCTTGACCTTCGCGAGCACCGACGGTGCGAATCCGGGGTCCCGCGGAACCAGAACGGCCTGGTCCTCGGTCACGATTCCGGGCACGGCCAGCCGGTCGCGCAGCCGGTCGAAGTCCGCGGTCTGGATCCGGCCGATCGGCAGCGGATCGCTCCGCGCCGTCGACTTCTCGGCGATCGCCTGCGGGTCGAGTCCGGGGATCAGGGGACCCAGGACGTCCACCAGACGGTGCGCCGAATCGCTGACGCTTCCCCCGGCCGCGGCCTTCGCGGCGTCGAACGACACCCCGACCACGGTGCCGTCGACCATCACCTCCGAACCGTCGGACTCGTTGACGGCCGCCCGCGGCGGACTGGTCTGCGACATCGCCAGCCGCTGGTCGGCGCCGAGCTTGGGATGGATCGCCGACGACTTCCACCGCACCGACCAGCCGGTGTCGCCGCGGCCGAGCGCGATGGTCGCCGAGTACTCCCACGATCTGTCGCCGGCCAGGGTCCAGGTGTAGGTGACGGGCACGTCCGCGACGTCCTGATCGATCCGTACCCGCCCGGCGGTCGCCGACATCGAGTCCGCCGCCAGTCCGGTCCACGTCTGCGCGAGTTGATCGCGAGCCCGGTCCGGATCGGTGGTGACCGCCCCCGCGCCGGAGAAGTCGCGGTCGGCGAACCGGTCGAGGAAGGTCTGAACAGCCGACCGGGGACCGTCGTCCTGCGTCGCACACGCCGTCAGAGTCGCCAGCAGCGCCAGCACCACGACGAGGCACGGCACCGTCGACCGGCTGCGATGAGAGCGACGCACGCGCGCTCGGAGTGTACTGGGCATCGGCCCGATCATAGAGGACGAGCGGGCGGCGGCCGTCAGTCGACCAGGACGGTCGCGAAGGTGCCGACCTGCTGGAATCCGACCCGTTCGTAGGTGTGCCGGGCGGCGGCGTTGAAGCTGTTCACATACAGGCTCGCGATCCGGCCCTGGCGGGCGATCGCCGCGGCCACCGCCGCGGTGCCCACCACGCCGTATCCCCTGCCGCGCCAGTCAGGATCCACCCAGACGCCCTGGATCTGGCCCACCTTGCGGGACATGGAACCGATCTCGGCCTTGAACACCACGCGGTCTCCGTCGAATCGGGCGAATACGCGCCGCGCCGAGATCAGCGCCGCGAGCCGCCTCCGGTACGACCTGCCCTCGTCCCCGGCCCGCGGATCGACGCCGACCTCGCCGATGAACATCTCGACGGCCGCCGGGAAGTAAGCGTCCAGATCGGCCATCGTCACCAGGCGGACCTGCGGATCGGGCGCGATCTCGGGGTAGCCCGTGAGCGCGAGCAGCGGCTGGTCGTCGCGGATCTCCCGCGGGGGACCCCATGCCGCCGCGACGCGGTCCCACAGTCCGAGCACCAGGTCGGCCGATCCCACCACCGACGAGCACAGACGCGGCGACGCCAGTGCGCGGTCGGCGAAGACGTCGAGATCGGTCGCGCCGCCGATCAGCGGCATCAGATTCGCACCCGAGAAGGCGAGTGACTCGCTCGGCTGCGAGGCGGTCCACATCTCGCCTCCGAGGAAGCGGGGCGAGAGCCCGTACGCCTCCACCCGTGCCGCGACCATGCACGACGCCACCGGGTCGAGGTCGAGTGCGCGGGCCACCGCGTCGGCGTCTTTGGCGCCGAGCGGCCGGTCACCGAGGATCCCCAGCACGGCCCACCTCCCTGCTCACTTCAGTTCAGCAGCATCCCGACGTGACAGCGGATCGCTACGTCACGGTCACGACCGGGGCGCCGCTTCCAGTCTCCCCCGACTCCTCGGCGATACGCAGCGCTTCGGTGATCAGAGTCTCGACGATCTGTGCCTCGGGAACGGTCTTGATGACCTCGCCCTTGACGAAGATCTGGCCCTTGCCGTTACCCGACGCGACGCCGAGGTCGGCTTCGCGGGCCTCGCCCGGTCCGTTCACCACGCAGCCCATCACGGCCACGCGGAGCGGGATCTCCATGCCCTCCAGTCCGGCGCTGACCTCGTCGGCCAGTTTGTAGACGTCGACCTGCGCGCGGCCACACGACGGGCACGAGACGATCTCCAGCTTCCGCGGGCGCAGGTTCAGCGACTGCAGGATCGCGTCGCCGACCTTGATCTCCTCGGCCGGAGGCGCCGACAGTGAGACGCGGATCGTGTCGCCGATGCCCTCGCTCAGCAGCGCACCGAAGGCCACGGCCGACTTGATGGTGCCCTGGAACGCCGGTCCGGCCTCGGTGACGCCGAGGTGCAGCGGGTAGTCGCACTGCGCGGCCAGCTGACGGTAGGCCTCGACCATCACCACCGGGTCGTTGTGCTTCACAGAGATCTTGATGTCGCCGAAGCCGTGCTCCTCGAACAGGCTCGCCTCCCACAGGGCCGACTCCACCAGAGCCTCCGGCGTCGCCTTCCCGTACTTCTCCAGCAGTCGCTTGTCGAGGGATCCGGCGTTGACGCCGATCCGGATCGGGATGCCCGCGTCGCCTGCCGCCTTGGCGACCTCCTTGACGCGGCCGTCGAACTCCTTGATGTTCCCCGGATTGACTCGCACGGCGGCGCAGCCGGCGTCGATCGCGGCGAAGATGTACTTCGGCTGGAAATGGATGTCGGCGATCACCGGGATCTGCGACTTGCGCGCGATCACCGGCAACGCGTCCGCGTCCTCCTGGCGGGGGCACGCCACCCGGACCATGTCGCATCCGGAGGCGGTGAGCTGCGCGATCTGCTGCAGCGTGGCGTTCACATCGTGGGTCTTGGTGGTGCACATGGACTGCACGGAGATCGGGAAGTCGCTGCCGACGCCGACGTCGCCGACGTGGATCTGCCGCGTCTTGCGTCTGGGAGCGAGCACCGGCGGCGGTCCGGCGGGAATCCCGAGACCGATCGATTGAGTCATGTTTCCTCTCCTTGGCACCGTGATCGGCGGGCGCGCCGGCGCGGTCACCCCTCGAGTCTACCGACCCCGGCGCCACCGTGCGCACCGCGTCGACCGGGCCGATGTCCAGGGATTTGGACAGTTCAGCGGCCTGCGGACACGGCAGCATCAGTGCTGCAGATCACTGTCTGCGCCCCTGTCCGCACGTCCGAATCACCCGTCCCTGTCCGCCACCTCTGCCGAACGGAACCGCCCATGACGACCACCACCCCGAGAATCACCATCCCGACGCCCCCGCACCGCACCTCCGCGAAGAACGCCGGCCGACAGGCGGCGCTCGTCGCCGGCGCCCTCGCACTGGCGATGACCGCCCAGTCGGCGACGACGCCGGCAGCGGGTGCCGATCCCGCGTCGTCGGGCAGTCCGGAGTATCTGGTCGTCGGCGCGAGCGGCACGCCCGGCGTCACCGTCCTGAAGGCCCAGGGGCCGCGGCTGACGAAGGTGAGCACCGCTCCGACGAAGACCTCGTTCTCCCTCTCCCTCCGGCCGCATCCCAACGGGAAGTGGGTCTACAGCGCCGGGGTGGCCTCGTCGAACATCCAGGCGTGGCACCTCACCTCCGCAGGCCGGCTGGTCCCGTTGGCGGGCGGCGGCATCACCGACGCCGGCGGTCCCGTCACCGGCCTCGGCTTCAGTCCCGACGGCCGCTACCTGGTCGCGACCGTTGGCTCGGTGCGCACCACCCTGGTGACCTACCGGGTCTCGAGCACCGGCGGGTTGACGCCCGTCAGCCGGACCGATCAGCCGAACCCCGTCAGCGCCCTGGGCCATCCGCTCTTCACACCGGACGGCAAGCACGTCTACGTGCCGAGCTTCGTGGCCTGCACCATGGACGCGTACTCGTTCAGCGACTCGGGCAAGCTCACCCACATCGGGACCACTCAGGCCGCGGGGCTGATGCCCGCACTCGGCCAGGTCACGCCCGACGGCAAATACCTGTACATCGGCAACGAGCAGTCGCACAACATCAACGGCTGGCGCATCAACCGGAACGGCACGCTGACGCCCATCGGCGCCCCGTTCGTCGGGCTCGTGCCGCACGGCATGGCGGTGACCTCCGACAGCAGGTACGCCTACGCGCCGATGACGATGGGCATGAATGTGGCCTCGTTCCGGATCGGCCGGAACGGGACGCTCAACACGGTCGCGTCGACGCCGACCGGGCTCACCAGCCCGCCGGCCCGAGTGGTCCTCAGCCAGGACCAGAAGTGGCTCTACGTCATCGACGTCGCCTCGCTGACCGGGCTCACCTCGCACGTGAGCGCCTACCGCCGCCTGTCCGGCGGCCGTCTGGCGAAGTCCGGCACCTCCGCCGACACCGGCCTGGTGTTCACCGACGGCGACACCGCCTTCACCATCCGTCCCTCGGCGTGACGGCGGGCGCCCCGGCCCGGACGCGCTCGGGGCGCCTGGCGGTGACGGCGTCAGAACACCTTGATCGGGTTGACGATGTCGGCTGTCACGGTGAGGATCATGAACCCGCCCATCACGGCCACCACCGCGTAGGTGATCGGCAGCAGCCGGTAGTAGTCGACCGGACCCGCCGCGATCTTGCCGAAGCGGCGGCGCACGGTGTTGCGGATCTTCTCGTAGAGGGCGATCGCCATGTGTCCGCCGTCCAGCGGGAGCAACGGGATCAGGTTGAAGGCGCCCAGGAAGAAGTTCACGCTGAGCAGCAGCCCGAAGAACATGTCCCAGTAACCGTGCTCCACGGCCTGTCCGCCGAGGACCGATGCGCCGACCACGCTGACCGGACTGTCGACGGCGCGCTCGCCGCCGGTGACCGCGTGCCACAGGCCGGTGACCTTGGACGGCAGCGAGATCAGCGCCTTGAAGGTCTCGCTGAAGATGTCGCCGGTGAAGCGCAGCGCGCCGCCCCAGATGCTGCCCGCGCCGTAGTGCTCCACGTAGGCGGTGTCCAGGCCCACGCCGATGGCGCCGACCTGTGCGGGGCGCAGCGCGCCGCCGTCGCCTTCCACCATCCGCTGGACCGGGGTCACCGGCACCGTCAGATCCATCCGGTGGCCGTCGCGCTCCACCGTGAGGGCGACGGTGCCGGCGGACTGCTGGACGCGTTGGATCATGTCGGACCGGTCGGTGACGGTGTGGCCGTCCACAGCGAGCACCTGATCGCCGACCTGCAGTCCGGCTGCCGCAGCCGGGGCCGTTCCCGTGCACGCCACGGGCACTCCCTGCGCATCGGTGGTGGTGGCCACGCACTCCAGCGACTTCACGTACACCGGTTGATCGCCGATGATCGGCAGGCCCCACCCCAGACCCAGCACCACGACGAGCGCGAAGCCGAGGATGAAGTTCTGGACGGGTCCGGCGGCGAGAACCACGAGCCGTTTCCAGGTCGGCTGCGCGTACATCGCGCGTTCGCGTTCCTCGTCGGTCAGATCCTCGTGGGGCGTCATGCCCGCGATGTCGCAGAAGCCGCCGAGGGGCACCGCTTTCACGCCGTACTCGGTCTCCCCGCGCCGGGTTGACCACACCGTGGGACCGAAGCCGACGAAATAGCGGCGCACCTTCATTCCCGTCGCCTGCGCGGCCCACATGTGACCGAGCTCGTGCCAGGCGATCGAGATCAGCAGTGCCAGCGCGAAGAGCGCGACGCCGAGCACCAGACTCACTGATCGTCTCCCTCAGACCCGTGGGAGCACCGGGCCCCGCTTGACTGTGTTCGTGCCGGCCGCGTCCGTGCCGAGTGTGTTCTTCCCGACTACGAGCGCGCCGTGACGTGCTCCGCGGCACGCCGCCGCGCCCACTGGTCGGCGGCCAGCACCTCGTCCAGGGTACCCGGCCGCGATGACCACTGATCGGCGTCGGCCAGCACGTCCGCGATGACGCCGACGATCCGCGGGAAGTCGATGGCGCCGGCGAAGAATCCCTCCGCCGCCACCTCGTTGGCGGCGTTGTACACCGCCGTGAGGCTGCCGCCTGCCTTTCCGGCGCTGCGTGCGAGACGGATCGCCGGGAACACCTCGTCGTCCACCGGCTCGAAGGTCCACGTGGACGCGGTGGTCCAGTCGCACGCCGACGACGAGCCGGGGACGCGGTGGGGCCAGCCGAGGGCCAGTGCGATCGGCAGCTTCATCGACGGCGGCGACGCCTTCGCGATGGTGGCTCCGTCGACGAAGGTCACCATCGAGTGCACGATCGACTGCGGGTGAACGGTGACGTCGATGCGGTCGTAGTCGACGCCGAACAGCAGGTGCGCCTCGATGACTTCGAGGGCCTTGTTGACCAGCGTCGCCGAGTTGAGGGTGATCATCGGACCCATCGACCAGGTGGGATGCCTGCCCGCCTGCTCGGGCGTCACACCGCGCACCTGCTCGGCGGTCCACCCGCGGAACGGCCCCCCGGACGCCGTCAGGACGAGTCGCTCCACCTCGTCCGCGGTGCCGCCGCGCAGGCACTGCGCGATCGCCGAGTGCTCGGAGTCGACCGGCACGATCTGACCCGGCGCCGCGGCGTCGAGCACCAGGGCGCCGCCGGCCACCAGCGACTCCTTGTTCGCCAGTGCGAGCCGCGCCCCCGACTCCAGGGCGGCCAGGCTCGGGCGCAGACCGATCGCTCCGACCACTCCGTTGAGGATCACGTCGGCCTCCACCGACTCGATCAGCCGGACCATGGCGTCGGGTCCGCCGAGCACCGGGCCGCCCAGCCGGTCGCCGAGCACGACGGCGGCGTCGGCGTCGGCGACGGCCACCCGCTGCGGCGCCAGCCCCGTTTCGGCGACCTGCCGCTGGAGCAGTTCGAGGCTCCCCCCGCCGGCCCCGAGGCCGACCACCTGGAACCGGTCCGGGTGCTCGGCGACCACTTCGAGGGCCTGGGTGCCAATGGATCCCGTGGATCCGAGAATCAAAACACGCGTCGTCACACCCGACATTGTCGCGCACGCGGGTCGGGTTATGCTGTAGGCCGGACTACTACCGGTCGTCATAAGGAGTGAACGTGGCAAGCACTGAGGTCGAAACCATCGATACCGGATGGGTTCACGAGCCCGCCGACGCCCCGTCGGCTCGTTTCGGCTGGCACGGTGTGGCCCGCCGCTCGATCGCGATCGCTTCCTTCGTCACCGCGATCATCCTGCTCGGCATGCTCAAGGGTAATCACGTCGGCCACATCGAGGACATCTTCCTCATCGTCATCGCCGTGGCACTGATCGGTTACACCGTCTACGAGATGATTCCGCGCAAGGGCGTCTGGAAGCGCTGACCCGGCTGCGCAGGCACAGTCACCGGAATACCTGAAAGACCCGGACGCCACGTCGTCCGGGTCTTTCTCGTCTCTGTCCGTGTATGACGCGCCTACTTCTCTTCGGCGGCGAGCTGACCGCACGCCGCGGCGATCTCCTGCCCGCGGGTGTCGCGGACCGTGCACGACACCCCGTGTTCGCGCACCCGGCGGACGAACTCGGCCTCCACCGGTTTGGGGCTGGCGTCCCACTCGGATCCGGGCGTCGGATTCAGCGGAATGAGATTCACATGGACGAGCGAACCGAGCGCGGACCGGAGCTTGCGTCCCAGCAGGTCGGCGCGCCACGGCTGATCGTTCACATCCCGGATGAGCGCGTACTCGATCGACACGCGCCGGCCGGTCGTGTCCGCGTAGTAGCGCGCGGCCTCGAGCACCTCGGCGACCGACCACCGGTTGTTGACCGGCACCAGGGTGTCGCGCAGTTCGTCGTCGGGGGTGTGCAGCGACACCGCGAGGGTCACCGACAGCCCCTCGTCGGCCAGGCGGCGGATCGCCGGCGCGAGACCCACCGTCGACACGGTCACCGACCGCGCCGAGATGCCGAAGCCGTCGGGCGCCGGGGACGTGATCTTGCGGACCGCGTCCACCACGCGCCGGTAGTTCGCGAGCGGCTCCCCCATGCCCATGAAGACGATGTTCGACAGCCGGCCCGGCTCTCCGACCTCACCGTCGCGCAGTGCTCGGGCGGCGGCCCGGACCTGGTCGACGATCTCGGCGGTCGACAGGTTCCGGTCGAGTCCGCCCTGACCGGTCGCGCAGAACGGGCACGCCATACCGCACCCGGCCTGTGAGGAGATGCACAGAGTATTCCGCTCGGGATAGCGCATCAGGACCGATTCCAGCAGCGTGCCGTCGTGCAGGCGCCACAGCGTCTTGCGTGTGCTGTCGTCGTCGCAGGAGATGTGCCGGACGGGTGTCATGAGCGTCGGGAAGAGCGTGCGCGCGACATCCTCGCGTGCGCCCGCGGGCAGGTCGGTCATCTCCTGAACGTCGGCGGTGAGCCGGCCGTAATAGTGTTTGGCCAGCTGATTCGCCCGGAACTTGGGCAGCCCGAGCTCGGCGGCCGCCTCGATGCGGCCCTGCTCGTCGAGGTCGGCGAAATGCTTCGGCGGCAGGCCGCGCTTGGGTGCGTCGAAAACGAGGGGCAGAGAGCTCACACCGACCATTGTCTCATGCGACGATAGAGGCATGACCACACCTGATCCGAAGCACGGGGACCGATTCGACGAGACGTCCGGCGGCGCGGAGCCACACGAGGTCGCTCCGGTCGAGGGGTCGCAGCAGTACGGCACCGTCGATCCGGTGAAAGCCGAACGCCGACGGGTGGCCGCTGCGGCCTCCGCCGCATCCGGCACACGTACTCAGGCGACGTACGTCGGATGGGTGCTCGGGGTGCTGGTCACGATCCTGTTGATCGTGTTCATCGTCATGAACCCCGACTCGGTGGAGATCGACCTGATCTTCTTCAAGGCCGACCTGCCACTCGGCGTGAGCCTGCTGATCGCCGCCATCGCGGGCGCCCTGATCACCGCACTGCTCGGCGGCGCGAGGATCTTCCAGCTCAACCGGGCGCTGAAGAAGGCGCGCAAGCACGGGTAGCGCTCGCCGCCCCGCTCCTCACAGCAGCCAGGCCAGCACTGCCCAGGTGATGAACGCCGAGGGCAGCAGCGAGTCCAGACGGTCCATGATGCCGCCGTGACCGGGCAGCAGCGTGCCCATGTCTTTGATGCCGAGGTCGCGCTTGATCTGGGACTCGACGAGGTCGCCGGTGGTGGCGACCACCACCAGCAGCGGACCGAGCACGAAACCGATCCACCAGTGCGAGGTGTCGAGGATCCACACGACGCAGGCGAGTGCGCCGAGGGTGCCGACGACAACCGATCCGGCCAGTCCCTCCCACGACTTCTTGGGACTGATCGCGGGCGCCATCGGATGCTTGCCGAACAGCACGCCCGCCACATAACCGCCGACGTCGGAGCAGACCACCACGATCATCAGGGTGAAGACGCGGAGCGCACCGTCCTCCTGGCGTACCAGGTAGGTGCCGAAGGTCGCGAGCATCGGCAGCCACGCCAGCACCAGGATCGCGACCGACAGATCGCGCATGTAGTTCACCGGAGCGTTCGACAGACCCTGTGCGAACAGCTTCCAGACCATCATCACCAGGATCGTCGCCGCCATCGCGACGAAGGTCCCGGCCAGTCCGAACGGCCACGACAGCCAGATCATCGCCTGTCCACCGGCCAGCAGCGGGATCACCGGGACCGCGAAACCGCCGTCCCGCAGCCGCTTGACGACCTCCCAGGTCGCGATCGCCAGTGCGACAGCGACGACGCCGTACCAGCCGTCCGGGGCCAGCAGCAGCACGGCGATGAGCAGACCGCCCAGGATGCAGCCGACGCCGATGGCTGCCGGGAGGTTCCGGCCGGCCCGGGAACTCCCCCCGGAGGGTTTCTCAGCCTGCTCCGGTGTACTCGTCATACCTCGAGCAGCTCAGCTTCTTTGTTCTTCACGAGCTCGTCGACCGCATCGGTGTAGGTGTGCGTGGTCTTGTCGAGTTCCTTCTCGGCGCGCGTCACCTCGTCCTCGCCCGCGTCGCCGTCCTTCTGGATCCGCTTGAGCTCGTCGACGGCCTTGCGTCGCACGTTGCGGATCGCGACCTTGGCGTCCTCGCCCTTGCCGCGCGCCTGCTTGCCGAGCTGCTTGCGGCGCTCCTCGGTGAGCTGCGGGATCGCGACGCGGATCACCGTGCCGTCGTTGGTCGGGTTGACGCCCAGGTCGGAGTTCCGGATGGCGGTCTCGATGTCGTTCATCGTCGACTGCTCGTACGGCTTGATGACGACGAGCCGCGGCTCCGGGGTGTTGATGCCCGCCACCTGGGTGATCGGAGTGGGAGCGCCGTAATAGTCGATGACGACTTTGTTGAACATCGCCGGGTTGGCACGCCCGGTGCGGATGGAGGCCATGTCGTCGCGCAGGTGGGCGACGGCCTTCTCCATCTTCTCCTCGGCGTCGAGCAGCGCTTCGTCGATCATGATGAGTCTCGTTCCTTCTTTTCGTCGCGGTGGAAGTCTGGGATCGGCAGTGGTCAGGAGGCCTGCGGGGTGCGCACCAGCGTGCCGATCGGTTCACCCGCGACCGCGCGGGCGATGTTGCCGCGCTCGAGGAGATTGAACACCAGGATCGGCATGTTGTTGTCCATGCACAGGCTGAACGCGGTCGCGTCGGCGACCTTGAGCTGCTTCTCGATCGCCTCGCGGTGGCTGATCTCGCGATACAGTTCCGCGTCCGGGTTGCTGCGCGGGTCGTCGGAGTACACGCCGTCGACGGCCTTGGCCATCAGCACCGCCTCGGCCTTGATCTCGAGCGCGCGCTGCGCAGCGGTGGTGTCGGTGGAGAAGTAGGGCATGCCCATACCCGCACCGAAGATCACCACGCGGCCCTTCTCGAGGTGACGTACGGCGCGCAGCGGCAGGTACGGCTCGGCGACCTGACCCATGGTGATGGCGGTCTGCACGCGGGTGGTGATCCCCCGCTTCTCCAAGAAGTCCTGCAGCGCGAGGCAGTTCATGACGGTGCCGAGCATCCCCATGTAGTCCGAGCGCGAACGGTCCAGACCGCGCTGCTGCAGTTCGGCGCCGCGGAAAAAGTTACCGCCGCCGATCACGATGCCGATCTGGACGCCCGAGGAGACCACCTCGGCGATCTGGTCGGCCACGGTGCCCACGACGTCCGGGTCGAGCCCCACGGAACCGCCACCGAACATCTCACCGCCGAGCTTCAGAAGCACCCGGGAGAAACCTGCTCTGCCCTCTTCGGCGGTCGACTGCGATTCGCTCATCTCTTCCTTCGCTCGAGTGTCGGCACAAACTCTCTCCATCTTAGGGCGTCGATCGTCCCGCATACGCACTCCGGCCCCGGAGTCGCCCTCGCGGGTCGATTCCGGGGCCGGAGTGCGTATGCGGCCTAGCGGACTAGGACTGGCCGACCTCGAAGCGGGTGAACGCGACGACGGTGGCGCCGGCCTCGTCCAGGATCGCCTTCACGGTCTTCTTCGAGTCGGTGACCGACGGCTGGTCGACCAGGACGACGTCCTTGTAGAAGCCGTTGACGCGGCCCTCGACGATCTTCGGGAGCGCCTGCTCGGGCTTGCCCTCGGCCTTGGCGGTCTCCTCGGCGATACGACGCTCGTTCTCGACGACGTCCGCGGGGACCTCCTCGCGGCTGGCGTACTTGGCGCGCAGCGCGGCGACCTGCATGGCGGCGCCGCGAGCGGCCTCCGCGGCGGTGTCGCCCTCGCCAGTGTAGGAGACCAGGACGCCGACGGCGGGCGGCAGGTCCGAGGCACGCTTGTGCAGGTAGACGGCCACCGGGCCGTCGTACGACGCGACGCGGCGCAGGACCAGCTTCTCGCCGATCTTGGCCGAGAGCGCCTCGACGGCGTCGGCGACGGTGCCGTCGCCGAGCTTCGCGGCGAGCAGAGCGTCGACGTCGTTGCTGCGCAGCTCGATGGCCGCACCCAGGATGTCGTCGGCGAGCTTCTGGAACTCGTCGTTCTTGGCGACGAAGTCGGTCTCGCTGTTGAGCTCGATCATGACGCCGTCACGGGCGGCGACCAGACCCTCGGCGGTGGAGCGCTCGGCACGCTTGCCGACGTCCTTGGCGCCCTTGATGCGCAGCTCTTCGACCGCCTTGTCGAAGTCGCCGTCGTTGTTCGCGAGGGCGTTCTTGCAGTCGAGCATGCCCGAACCGGTCATTTCGCGCAGACGCTTGACGTCCGCCGCGGTGTAGTTCGCCATAGGTGGCGACCCTCCTTTGTCGATTTGTGATCGAGAGACAAGATTCTCCGGCGGGGTGATCACCCCGCCGGAGAAGGGGCCCGGATCATCGTGCTCGGGGCCCGTTTCCTGCTTCTCGGCAGTTCTTATTCTGCGGCCGGAGCCTCGGTGGCGCCATCGGTGGCCGGTGCGGCCGCCGGAGCGGTCGCCTCAGCCAGGAGTTCCTGCTCCCACTCCGCCAGCGGCTCGCCCTCGCCGGCCTCCGGCTTGGCGTCGCCCGCGGTCTGGCCGGCACGCGCCTGAACGCCCTCGGCGACGGCCGAGGCGATCACGCGGGTCAGCAGAGCGGCGCTGCGGATCGCATCGTCGTTCGCCGGGATCGGGTAGTCGACGACGTCCGGATCGCAGTTGGTGTCCAGGATCGCGATGACCGGGATGTTCAGCTTGCGAGCCTCACCGACGGCGATGTGCTCCTTGTTGGTGTCGACGATCCACACGGCCGAGGGAACCTTGGCCATGTCGCGGATACCGCCGAGCGTGCGCTCCAGCTTGTTCTTCTCACGCGTGAGCATGAGGATTTCCTTCTTGGTGCGACCCTCGAAGCCACCGGTCTGCTCCATGGTCTCCAGCTCCTTCATCCGCTGGAGACGCTTGTGCACGGTGTTGAAGTTGGTGAGCATGCCACCGAGCCAACGCTGGTTCACGTACGGCATGCCGACGCGGGTGGCCTCGGCGGCGATCGACTCCTGAGCCTGCTTCTTGGTGCCGACGAACAGGATGGTGCCGCCGTGGGCGACGGTCTCCTTGACGAACTCGTAGGCGCGGTCGATGTACGACAGCGTCTGCTGCAGGTCGATGATGTAGATGCCGTTGCGGTCGGTGAAGATGAAACGCTTCATCTTCGGGTTCCAACGGCGGGTCTGATGCCCGAAGTGTGCGCCGCTGTCAAGCAGCTGCTTCATGGTCACGACAGCCATGAATATGTCCTCTCTCGCAGTTGTCACCGGCGCTCGGGTCGAGCTCCGGTCCTGGCGCCCGCCATCGGCGAACACACCCGGAGGTATCCGGGACCGCGTGTTCCGATGTAGCTTCTCGCGGGCGCGCGAAGTCACCCAAGACATGCCTGGGTGCGTCGCCAGACTACTCCGATGCGCGATCACCAGCCAAATCAGCGTCTCGGGCGACGACGGCCGCGCGACACGCCGATGGAGCCGAACCTCCGCGCCGTGCGTCTAAGTCCTATGAGGAGGTCCTATGGGGAGTCTCAATACCCGGCGTCGCGCCACCGCCATCGCGCTGGTGTGCGCGAGCGCGCTGCCTGCCGGCCCCGGCGCGGCGTCCGCGCAGCGTGCGTATCACTGGCCGCTGGCCCCGCGCCCGCCCGTGGTCCGCGGATTCGATCCGCCGGCTGAGCGCTGGCTCGCCGGGCACCGCGGCGTCGACCTGGCAGCACCCGCCGAGTCCGCGGTGGTCGCGGCCCGCGCCGGAACGGTCACCTTCGCCGGACCCGTCGCCGGCCGTTCCACCGTCACGGTGCTGCACCCCGACGGGATCAGCACCACGTATGAGCCGGTGGTGCCCCGCGTGCGTCGCGGCGAGCACATCCGAACCGGTCAGCTGGTCGGTGTGCTGCAAACCGGTCACGAGGGGTGCTCCGCGACGGCCTGCCTTCATTGGGGCGCTCGTCGCGGCAGCGGGCGGAGCGTCCGCTACCTCAACCCGCTGAGCCTGCTCGGGTTGTCGACCGTGCGGCTCAAACCACCCCGCTGACGCTGCCGGGTCGGTGATGCGGCCGGTCTCATTCACGACCGCGGGTGCGCCTGTTTGTGGACCGCGCGCAGTCGTTCCACGCTGACGTGCGTGTAGAGCTGCGTGGTCGACAACGACGAGTGCCCCAGCAGTTCCTGCACCACCCGCAGATCGGCGCCTCCCTCCAGCAGGTGGGTGGCCGCACTGTGACGCAGTGCGTGCGGGCCCACCGACCGTCCCGCAGCCTCGGTGGCCCGATGCACCACCGTGCGCGCCATCCGCTGATCGAGCCGTCCTCCCCTGACGCCGACGAACAGGGCCTCCCCCGAGGCGGCGGTCGCGAGCGCCGGGCGCCCACGGCGGCGCCAGGCGTCCAGCGCCGATGCGGCAGGCGCACCGTACGGCACCACCCGCTGCTTGTCGCCCTTGCCGATCACCCGGATCGCGCGGCGATCGTCGTCGACATCGCCGACGTCGAGCCCGCACAGTTCTCCGACACGGATGCCGCAGCCGTAGAGCAGTTCGAGAACCGCACGGTCGCGCAGCGATACCGGGTCGTCGGACGAGGGTCCGTCCGGCGCGGCGGAGTCGACCCGTCGCACCGTCGCCTCGATCGCGTCCGCGGCTTCCTCGGGAGCAAGCACCGCCGGCAGCACCCGGCGCGCCTTGGGCGCCTGGAGGCGCACCGCGGGGTCGACGGACATCTCGCCTTCGCGCGTGGCCCATTCGCAGAACGTCTTGACCGACGACACCCGGCGCGCGACGGTGGTCCGCGCGGCGCCGCGGCGCGAGATCTCCGCCAGCCAGGCGCGGAGCAGGTCGAGATCGACGTCGGTGAGCCGAACTCCGCGCGCACCGGCGAACGCCGTGAGGCCGCGGATGTCGGCGAGATAGGCACGAACGGTGTGCTCACTGCGCCCGGACTCGTATCGCAGGTGCGCTGCGAAGCGATCGAGGAGGTCGGCCATGACTCGATCCTAAAGTCTCACCACATGCACCACATAGACCTCAGCAGCATCAGCGGGCGGATCACGGCAGCGGGGTCGCCCGTGCGGCGGAGCCCCGCGCGGCGATGTCCGCGACTCCCACCGCCGCGGCCAGGAGCGCGACGAGTCCCGCGAACACCAGGCCCGATTCCCGCATTCCGATGGCGAGCGACAGTGCGCCGACACCGATGGCCGGCACGGCGAGCATGAGGTACAGGCCCGCGAAGAAGGCCGAGGACACCGCACCGCGCTGGGCGGGATCGACGCGCTCCACGGTCGCCGCGAGCCCGGCGTTGACGCACAGACCGGCGGATACGCCGAGGACGATCGGCGCGATCAGCAGCGCGGCGAGCGATTCGGCGGAGAGCGCCACCGCGAGAACGGCGGCCGCGACCACCAGTCCGCCGCATCCGGCCTGCATGGCTGCGCGCGACGAGATCCGGCGCGCGACGAACTGACCGACGACCATGAACGCGAATGCGAGGAAGACCACCAGACCCGCCACAGTGTGCGAACCGATGCCGAGGTAGCGCACCAGGAACAGGGCCGACACCGCGGTGAGGACACCGCACACGGCGAACCCCGCGCCCGCGGCGAGGACGCCCCGGACGAACGCTCCGCGGATCGGTGCGGGAACGGTCAGTCGCGGCGCCTGCAGTCGCAGCGGCGCGGGGTCGGCCGGGGCCGGCGTGAACGCACGGAGTGTGACGAACGCCAGTACCGACAGCCCCAGGTGCACCGCGTACGGCAGCGTCAGCGGAGCCGACGAGAGATCGGCGACGACCCCGGCGAAGAGGGTGCCGACACCGAGGCCGCCGGTGTTGACGGCGATCGCGAGCATTCCTGCGCGCGCTTTGTCTGCGGGACCGACCAGATCGATCACCGCGGCCGTGCCGGTGCCGCTCATCAGTCCGGCACTCAGTCCCGACACGATCCGGGCCGCGATCAGCAGCGGAAGCGACAGCGGCAGCAAGAACATGACCGCACTGATCACGGCGAGGACCAGGGCGGTCAGCAGGATCGGGCGGCGGCCGATCTGATCGGACAGCCGTCCGAAGACGATGAGCGCGAACATCACGCCGAAGGCGTAGACGGCGAACAGGATCGTCACCGTGAACTCGGTGAAGTCGAGCCGCTGCGAATAGAGCGAGTACAGCGGGGTGGGAAGGGTGGTCCCCATCATCGTGACCAGGAAGGCGAAGGCCGTCGCCAGGACGGCTCCCCGCCGCGCGGGCGCGGAAATCATGAACACTCCACCATTCGCTGAGAACATGCGTTGACTATTCAGAACATGCGTTGACTGGGCGACCGTCGACGAGACAAAGCGGTCCGTAAAGGAAGCTAGCAGCGGATGCCGGTGTGGTATCCCCCACTCGTGCGAAAACTACTTAACCTCGGTTACCTATTTCACGCTAAGTTTCCTGATGCCTCGCGTTCCCCGGCCTGGCGTCATCCTTCTTTCGAAAGCTCCACCGCCCCGTGACATCCCCCAGTACCTCCGCCGACCACCACGACACGACCGAACACCCGCGCCTGGCCGTCGCAATCCTCTGCGCCGCCGGAATCGTGGTGGCGCTGATGCAGACGATCATCGTGCCGCTGATCCCCGACCTGCCGGCCATCCTCGGCACCTCACCGACCAATGCGTCCTGGGCGCTGACGATCACGCTGCTCGTCTGTGCGGTGGTGACGCCCATCTCGGGCCGCCTCGGCGACATGATCGGCAAGCGGCTGGTCCTCATCGCCAGTCTCGGCGCGGTAGCGGCGGGATCGGTCGTCTGCGCGCTCTCGTCGGGGCTGGCACTGTTCCTCATCGGACGCGGAGTTCAGGGTCTGGGCATCGGCACCATCGCGGTCGGCATCAGCCTGATGCGCGACATCGTGCCCCCGGCGCGCCTCGGCTCGTCTATCGGCGCGATGTCGGCCTCGCTCGGCGTCGGCGGATCACTCGGCCTCCCGTTCGCCGCGGTGATCGCCCAGCAGGTGAGCTGGCACGCACTGTTCTGGGTGAGCGCGGCGGTCGGCGTGATCGCCGCGTCGGCCGTCGCGGCGGCCGTCCCGCGCAGTTCGATCGCCACGGGCGGGCGCTTCGACCTGGTGGGCGCGATCGGGCTCACCGTCCTGCTGAGCTGCATTCTGCTCGCTCTCTCCAAGGGCGACGCCTGGGGCTGGTCGAGCCCGGCCGTGCTCGGCCTGTTCGCCGCGTTCGTCGTCTCCTCGGCGCTGTGGTGGCGATGGGAGAAGCGCGTGGACAATCCGCTGATCGACCTCGCCACCAGCATTCGACGTCCCATCCTGCTGACCAACATCGCCTCCGTCGCCACCGGTTTCGCGTTCTACGCCATGCAGATCATGCCGATCCAGGTGCTCGAGGCCCCGACCTCCACCCAGACCGGCGTCGGACTGACCATCGTGGAGGCCAGCCTCGTGCTGATGCCCTCCGGGCTGGTGATGTTCGCGTTCTCCTACGTCAGCGCGTGGATGACGCGGCGCTTCGGCGCACGGGTCTCACTGGCCTCCGGCGGCGTGGTGATCGGGGTCGGTTACCTGGGCTTCCTGCTGATGATCGCGGGGCCCTGGCATCCGACGTGGGGATTCATGGTCATCGTGAACTGCTTCGTCGGTGCCGGCCTGGGCGTCGCGTATTCGGCGATGCCCGCCCTCATCATGGACTGGGTCCCGGTGACGCAGACCGGGGAGGCCAACGGCGTCAACGCACTGATGCGATCGGTCGGCACGTCCACTGCCACGGCCGTGATCGGCATGATCCTGGCCGCGTCCGTCGAGACCGTCTCGACGACCGGCGGGGCCGTCGCCGTACCCTCCACGGACGCCTATGTGTGGGCGTCGATCGTCGCGCTCGTCACGTGTGCCCTGGCGACTGTCGCCGCGCTGGGCGTGCCCGCGAGCCGGCTCCGCGACGAACGCGTCGTCTGAGCCGCCCGCCCGTCACACGTGCGATTCGGCCTTGCGCAGTTCGGCCTTCCACTGGCGGAAGCCCTCTTCGGTGCGGCCTCGGCGCCAGTAGCCGGAGATCGACGCCGCGCGCTTGGCGCTCACGCCACGTTCCTTCCGCACGTAGCCGCGCAGATTCTTCATCACCGCCTGTGCCTCGCCGTGGATGAACACCTGCGGTTCACCGTCGAGCCACTGCGCGGCGCGCACCGCGGCGATGACCGGCGCGTTGTCGCCCGACCGGTCGTCGGGGGCCTCGTTGGACGGCGCCCCGCGATGCACCCAGGTGATCTCGGCACCGGCGGGAGCGGTCAGCTCCACCTCGTCCTCGGGGCCGGCGACCTCGATGAACACCTTGGCCACCGCGTCCTGCGGCATCGCTTCGAGCGCCGCGGCCAGCGCGGGCAGGCCGGCTTCGTCCGACACCAGCAGGTGCCAGGGCGCGTCGGCCATGGGCCGGTAGCCGCTGCCCGGTCCCAGGAGGGTCACCGATTCGCCCGGCCGCACGCCTGCGGCCCACGGTCCGGCGACGCCCTCGTCACCGTGGACCACGAAGTCGATCGCCAATTCCGCGGCGTCCGGCCGGTAGTGACGGACCGTGTACGTGCGCAGGATCGGCTGCTGTTCGGCGGGATACGTGTCCCGGATCGCGTCCATGTCGACCGGCCGCGGGTAATCGACGCCCTCGGGTGCGAAGACGATCTTCACGTACATGTCGGTGTCGTAGTGACCGTCCTGTCCGCCCGCGGGGCGGAAGGCGGCGAACTCGTCACCGCCCAGCCACACGCGCACCATGTGCGGGGTCAGCCGCTCTGTCCGCAGGACCGTCAACGTGGTCACCGGCTTCGCCATCTGGTCTCCTCTTTCGGCACAACAAGATTAGGGCATCCTAAGATGCTCGCTCCATCGTAGGCGTCCCCCGACGTTCCCACCACCGGCGGTGTCCCACTCATCGAGCTCCCAACCGCCACGTGCCGTCGGAGCCGGCGACATGACCGGACAGGTCGAGCGCCGCGAGGGCCCGAAGGACGTCGTCGATCGGCAGCCCCGCGGCGAACGCGATCTCGTCGACGGTGAGACCGCCGCGCGCGGGCAGCGCCTCCACCACGCGCAGCTGATCCGGACGCAGATCGTCGGTGCGGCGGCGCGGTGCCGCCTCCCGCGTGTCGCATCCGTCCGGGCTCGCGAGCGAGATCGCGGCGCCCGAATCGGCGACCAGCACGGCGTCGCCGTCGGCGATCATGGCGTTGGCACCCACCGAGGTGGCGCTGGTGACCGACCCGGGCACCGCCCCGAGCGGCCGGCCCAGCCGTTTGGCCCACGCCGCGGTGTTGGCCGCGCCCGACCGCCGTCCGGCCTCCACCACGATCACCGCGGACGAGAACGCCGCGACCAGACGATTCCGGGTGAGGAATCGATGTTTGGCCGCGGATGTGCCCGGCGGATACTCGCTGACGACGAGCCCGGTCTCGACGATCCGGTGCAGCAACTGCGCGTGCCCGGACGGATACGTGCGGTCGATGCCGCACGCGAGGACAGCCACGGTGGTGCCTCCCGCACCGAGCGCTCCTCGATGCGCTGCCCCGTCGATCCCGTACGCCCCACCCGACACCACCGACCAGCCCTCGTCCGCCAGCGCGGCCGCCATCGCTCCGGCGACGTGATCGCCGTACGACGATGAGGCGCGCGAGCCGACCAGCGCCATCGACCTGCCCACCGCGTCACCGCACGAGGCCGGCCCGCGCACCCAGAGTGCGAGCGGAGCTCCGCCCCGCGCGGCACTGTCCGCCTGATCGAGCGCCAGCAGCTGCCATCCGGGCCAGTCCGGATCGTCTCTGGTGAGCAGGCGCGCACCGATGCGCTCACACCTGGCCAGGTCCTCCGCCGCGGTGTCGGTCGCGGCGCGCGCCTGCGTGGGTGCCAGAACGCCGCGGTGCGCGGCGGGAACCTTCCGCGAACGAACCGCCGCGGCGGCGTCCAGCGGGCCGAGTTCGGCCACCAACGCGATCAGTGCCGCACACGGCGGCTCGGCCACCGCCGCGAGGTATGCCCACGCGCGGGCCGCCTTGTCGTCGGTCACGGTCGCCCTCCCCGGTCGCGGTACAGCAGCGCCGACACGATGTCGTCCTCCCCCGGCGCGTCGCCGCCCCGCAGATCGGTCAACGTCCAGGCCAGACGCAGCGCCCGATCGGCGCCGCGCGCCGTGATCCGTCCGGTGCGCAACGCCGCCTCCAGCGGCCGGCGCACCTGCGGCCCCGGCCGGAATCGGTGCCGCAGCGCGCTGCCCGGCACCTCGGCGTTGGTGCGCCAGCCGAATTCGGACCACCTCTCCCGCGCCGCCTCGCGCGCCCGCAGCACCCGCTCGGCGATCGCCGCGCTCGGCTCACCGCGTTCGGTCAGCAGTGTGACGTCGCCGGGCGGGTCCATGGCCACGCGGATGTCGATCCGGTCCATCAGCGGGCCCGACAGCCGGCCCAGATAGCGGCGGCGCTGGATGGACGTGCAGATGCAGTCGACGTCCTTCGCGGGCGCGCACGGACACGGGTTGGCCGCGAGGATCAACTGGAAGCGCGCCGGATAGCGGGCGGTCCCGTCGCGACGCGAGATCCGGACCTCCCCCTCCTCCAGCGGCTGCCTCAGCGAATCGAGGACTTTCGGTCCCATCTCCGCGCATTCGTCGAGGAAGAGGATTCCGCGGTGCGCCCGCGACACCGATCCCGGCCGCGCGATCCCGGTCCCGCCGCCCAGCAGCGCGGTGATGCTCGTGCTGTGGTGCGGTGCCACGAACGGCGGCAGGGTGATCAACGGCCGATGCTCGGGCAGCGTTCCCGCGATCGAATGGATCGCGGTCACCTCCAGCGACTCCTCCTCGGTGAGGCTCGGCAGAATACCCGGCAACCGGCACGCCAGCATCGTCTTGCCGATGCCGGGCGGACCGGTCATCAGCAGGTGATGCGATCCGGCCGCGGCGATCTCGAGCGCGCGCCGTGCCGTCGCCTGGCCGGCCACGTCGGCCATGTCGGGGATCTCCGGCGGCGCCGGCTCCGCGGTCTCGCCGTCGACGGTGTCGAGCGCGCGATCTCCGCTCAACCACGACAGCACGTCCGACAGCGACCGCGCCCCGCCGATGTCGAGCCCCGACACCAGAGCCGCCTCGGCGACGTTCTCGGCCGGCACCACCGCCCGCTCGAACCCGGCCTCCCGCGCTGCCAGCAGCAGTGGCAGCACCCCGCGCACCGGACGCACCCGGCCGTCGAGCGCCAGTTCGCCGAGCATCACCGTCCCCGGCAGCCTCGTGGTGGGCACCTTCTGCGCCGCTATCAGCACACTGACCGCCATCGGCAGATCGAAGCCCGGCCCGCTCTTGGGCAGTCGGGCCGGTGCCAGCGCGATCGTGACCTTGGTGGTCGGGAACTGTATCGCGCTGTTCGCGATCGCGGCCCGCACGCGCTCCTTCGCCTCACGCAGCGAGGTGTCCACACTCCCGCTGATGGTCAGCCCGGGCAGCCCCGCGCTGATGTTGGCCTGAATCTCGATCACATCGGCGGCGAAGGCGTTGAGCCCCACCGAGTGCACTCTCCCCAGTCCGGACATCGGGCGCTACTCGCACACACCGACGTGGTGCCACCACATCGCGCGCTCGAGGTCCTCCGGATCGGTCATGTCCAACTGCACCGAGACCACGTCGAAACGGACGACCTCCCAGAACGCGTCCTGCTGAGCCAGCCACTGCTGTGCCAGCCGCCGCATCCGGCGCAGCTTGTCGGGGGTCACCGCACCGAGCGGATCGGTGAACGTCCGGCTGGCCCGCGTCTTCACTTCCACGATCACCAGAGTCCGACCGTCGGCGGCGACGATGTCGAGCTCGCCGTACCTCGTCCGCCAGTTCCGGTCGAGGATCCGCCAGCCGAGATCCGCCAGGCGCGCCGCGGCCAGATCCTCGCCGACCCGCCCGATCAGACCGCGGCGGTCCACGCCCCGCTTCTCCCGCTTTCGCTGCTCCCGTTGTTCCCCCATGCGGGACAGGATGCGCCGCTGCGGCGACCCGTGACAGGTCCCGATCACCCGTTCCTCGGCGAGTGTGCATACCGCGGGTGTTCTGCACAGTCCGCGACCACCCGCCCGGGCTCAGGGCTCGTCGGGCAGCCGCAGTTCCGGCTTCTCCAGTTCCTCGATGTTGACGTCCTTGAACGTCACCACGCGAACCTGCTTGACGAAGCGAGCGGGCCGGTACATGTCCCACACCCACGCATCGGTCATGTGAATCTCGAAATAGACTTCGCCGTCCGCATTGCGCGGAACCAGATTCACACCGTTCGCGAGGTAGAAGCGGCGCTCGGTCTCCACGACGTAGGTGAACTGACCGACGATGTCCTTGTACTCCTTGTACAGGGACAGCTCCATCTCGGCTTCGTACTTCTCGAGATCCTCAGCGCTCATCAGGCCAGCCTATCGCGGACGTTCCGGTACGACATACGGTGCTCCGCCGAGGGACCGCGCGCGTCCAGACACTCCATGTGCAGGGCCGTGCTGTAGCCCTTGTGCACCGCGAACTGATAGCCCGGCACCTCGTCGTCGAGTGCCACCATCATCCGGTCGCGGGTCACCTTCGCGAGGATCGAGGCGGCGGCGATGCACGCCGCGTTCGCGTCGCCCCCGATCACCGGTAGCGACGGCGCAGGCAGCCCCGGCACGTGGAATCCGTCGGACAGGACGTACCCGGGCCGCACCGACAGTCCGGCCACCGCGCGCCGCATGCCTTCGATGTTGGCGACGTGGACCCCGAGCCGGTCCACCTCGGCCGCCGGGATCGCCACCACCTTCCAACTGACCGCATGCCGCACGACCGCCGAGTAGAGCTTCTCGCGCACCGGCTCCGAGAGCTTTTTGGAGTCGTCCAGCGCAGCGAGAGACTTCAGTTGCGAAGTGCTCAGCACGCACGCCGCCACCACCAGCGGGCCGGCGCACGCACCCCGGCCTGCCTCGTCGACGCCGGCCACCGGGCCGAGCCCCTGGCGGGCCAGGGTGAACTCCAGTGTCCGCAATCCCGCTGCCTTCCGAACCGGCGACCGCGGGGGCCATCGAGTCGATCCGGGCATCAGCTCTGCGGGTCGACCGAGCCCACGCCCCCGATCCGGGAGAACGGGTAGATGATGAACCGGACCTTGCCGCGGACGTCGGAGACCGGCACCGTGCCGTGGAACTCGTCGTCGATGTGGGCCCGTGAGTCGGCGGAGTTGCTGCGGTTGTCGCCCATCACCCAGAGATTGCCCTCGGGCACCTTGATCGGGCCGAAGTCGCTGCCGTAGCACGAGCCCTGACCGAGCACCCCGCCCGACTGCTGGTAGGTCTGCGCCTGCAACTGCTTGTCGATGTACGGCTCGTGGAGGGGCTTGCCGTCCACCGTGACACCCTTGCCGTCGGCCTCGCGGCACTGGACGGTCTGCCCGCCGACCGCGATCACCCGCTTGACGAGGTTGTTCTCGTCCGGCGGCGCGAGAGCGAACAGCGACAGCACGTCCTGGATCTTGTGCACCACCGGGTTCGACGAGCGAGGCGACGACCACCCTTCGTCCCACGAACTGGTCGGGGCCTTGAAGACCACCACGTCACCTGGCTTCGGGTCACTGAACCGGTACACCATCTTGTCGACCACGATGTGGTCGTTGGTGCACCCGTAGCAGCCGTGCAGGGTCGGTTCCATGGACTCCGACGGCACCACGTACTGCCGGAAGAAGAACTGGGTGAACACGAACATGAGCACCAGCACGATGCCGACGATGATCAGCAGTTCGCGGAGCCAGCGGCTCTTGCCCTTCTGCTCGTCCTCGGGGGCGTCGTCCCGGAAGGTGAATCCGGAATCGGACTCGGCGCCCCCACTGCTGCCGCGCTCGTCGTTAGCCTGCGACGGGTCGTCCCCGCGGGTGTTGTCGTCCACGTAGAACAGGGTACTGATGTCCGTCACCGCTCCCGACCACCCGGTTCACTTTCGACGCGCCGCCGGGCCGACACGAACAGACCCCGCCCCGCGGGCCGAAGTGGTCGGCGCCGTGCGGGACGGGGTCTGGATTTTCGTTTCTCGCCGGGGCGAGCAGAAGCTCAGCGCTTCTCCTTGATCTTCGCAGCCTTGCCGCGCAGATCGCGCAGGTAGTACAGCTTCGCGCGACGGACGTCACCGCGGGTCAGGACGTCGATCTTGGCGATGTTCGGGCTGTGCACGGGGAAGGTGCGCTCCACACCGACACCGAACGAGACCTTGCGGACCGTGAAGGTCTCGCGGATGCCGCCGCCCTGGCGGCGGATCACGACGCCCTTGAAGACCTGCACGCGCTCCTTCGATCCCTCGATGACCTTGACGTGCACGTCGAGGGTGTCGCCGGGGCCGAACTCGGGGATGTCGTCGCGAAGGGACTGCTTGTCGATGAGGTCCAGGGTGTTCATTTCTCGTCCAATCTGGGCGGGGACAGAGGAACCTGGCGGCCCCGACGCGAATTCGGCGGGGTTCGACCGGTTCATGCCCGTGGCATGGGGTCCGTGCGCTGCAGCGGTCGACGCGAGGTCTCCGGCAGGCAACCTGAAACATTGTGCCACCTCCACCCGGCATGAGGGAAATCCGCGATCACAGCGTCAGGTCGAGTTCCTGGTCGTCATCGTCGCCGGGCGGTTGCACGTCGGTGCCGGGCCCGGCCTCGGGAACGCCTTCCTCGAGATCGCCGATGACCGCCGGCGCGACGAGCGGCTGCGGGCCCAGCACGAGGATCCCCTCCGTCGCCGAGCGCAGATAGTCGGCGGGCCTGTGGCCGTCCTCGTCCTCGGAGCGTCGCGCCGACGGTGCGGCTCCGTACGGCCCGCCGCCCGGCCGGGAGGCGGAGGCATTGCCTGCCGTCGCCGGGCGCCCTGCCGGCACCGACGCCGCTCGCGACGCGGGCGAGGTCGTCTGCGCGGTCGTCTCAGACACGACCGACCTCGGCGCGGCCGGCACCGACGGGGCGGCCCGCACCGGCGGCGGGACGGTGGCGAGGACGCCAGGCGCGGCTGAGAGCTCCGCCGACCGAGCCGAAGACGTGTGACGAGACGGGCCAGGGCGGGCGGTGCTGCCCGGCGGGCCGGTACCGCCGTCGCCCGCGGACGGGCCGGTCGGGCCTCTCGCAGCGGCCGGAGCCGCTCCCGGTGAGGGTCCGGGACCCGCCGACGACTGCTTCGGGCCCGCATCCGCGGCGACACCGGGTCGCGGAGGGCCGGCCGCGGGCGCGGCGCCGGCGCCCTGATCGGGTGCGGCGGCGACCGGACCGTCCCCGACCGGCGGTCCGTCGCCGGACGGGACGTCCACGGCCATCGGTCCGGCCACTGCCGGAACTGCCGCTCGGTCGGCCGTGTCGGCGGCCGCGGGTGCTCCGTGCGAGGCAGGCGACGCGTCCGGACCGCCGGAGAGGAGGCCGCGGGCCGAGGAGTCCATCGGAGCGTTGTACACCCCGGCCAGTTCGGTGCCGACGCCGAGCAGCGCCGACAGCACTGCGGGCTGGGTGGTGCCGACGACGCTCAGTGCGACGATCCTGGGCCGATACGCCACCGCTCCGGCCAGCACGCCCGAGGCGGAGGCCAGCGAGCTACGGCCGCTCGCGAGACGATCCGAGGTGGAAGTGATCCGCTCCGCGAGATCGACACCGGCCCGCGCCCCGCCGTCCGCGGCCGCACCGACGAGCGAACCGGTGCCGAACACGGCGGCCATCCGCTCCCCGATCGCCCGCGCGGCGTCGACGATGCGGGCGATCTCCGCGGCGTCGGCCGCGGCTGCGCCGGGATCCATCGAATCGAGCCGGGCGAGGAGTTCCTCGGCGGCCACCGTCCACGTGGTGCTCATACTCGTTGGACGCAGCGGCGGCCGCACCGGTTCCGCGACACGCCGCAGCACACGGCGTCCGCCCGCCCGGATCAGTCCTCCAGCAGGTCCGGGCGCCGCTCACGCGTGCGTTCGCGCGACTGCTCGTGCCGCCACTGCGCGACTCGGCCGTGGTCTCCGGACAGGAGCACCGCGGGCACCTCCAGTCCGCGCCACACTCTGGGACGGGTGTAACTAGGACCTTCGAGCAACCCGTCGGAGAACGAATCCTCCTGGTGCGACTGCGGATTGCCGAGCACACCCGGCATCAGACGGGTGGTGGCCTCGACCATGGCGAGGACGGCCACCTCGCCGCCGATCAGCACGAAGTCGCCGAGCGAGACCTCCTCCACACGCACCCGGCGGGCGGCGTCGTCGAAGACCCGCTGATCGATCCCCTCGTAACGGCCGCACGCGAAGACCAGATGCCGCTCGGAACTCCAGCGCTGGGCCGTGGCCTGTGTGAAGGGCACGCCCGCCGGCGTCGGCACCACCAGCAGCGCGTCGTCCGGGCAGACGGCGTCGAGCGCCTCGCCCCACACCTGTGGCTTCATCACCATCCCTGGACCGCCGCCGTAGGGCGCGTCGTCGACGCTGTGGTGGACGTCGTACGTCCACTGCCGCAGATCGTGGACGCCGACCTCGATCAGTCCGGCGTCGATCGCCTTTCCGAGGAGTGCCGCCCGCATCGGTTCGAGGTACTCCGGGAAGATCGTCACGACATCAATGCGCATGTCAGTCCTCGACGGGGTCGATCAGGCCGTCGGGCGGATCGATCTCGATGCCCTCGCGGGTCACGGTGGGGACGATCTCGCGCACGAACGGCACTAGCACCTCGCGACCGTCACCGGTGGTCACCGACAGCAGTTCGCCACCGGGCAGGTGCAGCACCTCTCTGACCGTGCCGACGCTCTCACCGCCGACCGTCGCGACGGGCAGTCCCTCGAGCTCGTGGTCGTAGAACTCGTCCGGGTCGTCGCCGGAGTCGACGTCGGCGGCGTCGATGACGAACAGGGTGCCGCGCAGCCGGTCCGCCTCGTCGCGACCGCCTACGCCGGCAAGCGACAGCAACAGCCGCCCGGCATGCATCCGGGCGGCTGTCACTTCGTACTCGGTCTCCCCGCCGCCGGCAGTCCGCGGGGCACGGCCGCGCAGGCGCGTGCCGACCGCGAAACGTCCGGCGGGATCGTCCGTGCGGATGTCGACGACGACTTCACCGCGGACTCCGTGCGTCTTGACGACACGACCGATCACCAGATCCATCAGATCCGAGTCCTGCTTTCGATCAGCGATCGGTGTCGACGATGTCCACGCGCACGCCGCGGCCGCCGATGCCGGAGACCAGGGTGCGCAGCGCGGTGGCGGTGCGGCCGTTGCGGCCGATCACCTTGCCGAGATCGTCGGGGTTGACATGAACCTCGACCATCCGGCCGCGACGGCCGGTGATGAGGTCGACCCGGACGTCGTCCGGGTTGGCGACGATGCCGCGAACGAGGTGTTCGACGGCGTCCGCGACGACGGCGCTCACGCGTCCGCCTTGGCGTCACCGGCCTCCTCGGCGGGAGCCTCGGCAGCGGCGTCGTCGGCCTTCTCGTCAGCCTTCTTCGCCTTCTTCTTGGCGGTGGTCGCGGCGGCGGCCGGCTCGTTCTCGGCAGCGGCGAGGGCGGCGTTGAACAGATCCTGCTTGGAGGTCTTCGGCTCGGCGACCTTCAGGGTGCCCTCGGCGCCCGGCAGGCCCTTGAACTTCTGCCAGTCACCGGTGATCTTCAGGATGGCGGCGACCGGCTCGGTCGGCTGCGCGCCGACGCCCAGCCAGTACTGAGCGCGCTCCGAGTCGACCTCGATCAGCGACGGCTCTTCCTTCGGGTGGTACTTGCCGATGGTCTCGATGACGCGGCCGTCGCGGCGAGTGCGGGCGTCGGCGACGACGATGCGGTACTGCGGGTTGCGGATCTTGCCGAGCCGGGTGAGCTTGATCTTGACAGCCATGTGGGCGTCTCCTTGTGTCACAGCGCAATTCAGCGGCCCGCCGATCGGCGACGAGCCCGGTTTTGCGTTCTCTATCGGGGTGACCGCCGGTCGGCCGTGGCCGGCTCCGGCGAACCAGCGACTCATTCTGCCAGAGGTACGAGCCGCCACCCAAACCGGAGCGCCGGCTCACTGGGTCCCGACCACCGGAAATCGGTCCCGGCGCGTGCAGCCGGTAGCGTGACATCGGACATCGGCGGCCGCACCGGCCGCCGCACGACGCCCCGGAGACCTGAGAATCCATGCTGCACGCCCTGTCGCTCGCATTCGTCGACTCGGTGAACGTGCTCCTGATCGGGGTTCTCGTCACGCTGGCGCTCATACTGGGCCCCGGCCAGTACCGGCGGATCGCGCCGCTGGTGCTGATCGGCGACTGGCTCGGGGTTCTCGTTCTGGCGATCGCCGTGATGCTGGTGTTCGACGGCCTCCAATCGGTGGTCGACGCCGTGATCTCCTCGCCGCTGTTCGGGATCCTGCTGATCCTGACCGGTCTGCTCACCGCATTCCTCACCTGGCGCGGCGGTGACTCGTCGGACCTCGTCGACAAGATCCTCACGCCGCTGCGGGCGCCGTCCCCTCTGACCCTGCTGGTCGGATTCGTGCTCGGCGTGGTCCAGTCGGCCACGTCCGTGCCGTTCTACGCGGGCCTGGCGGTCCTGTCGGCGACCGACATCCCGCTCACCGAGCGGTATCTCGGTGTGGTCCTGTACGCCACGGTGGCCCTGAGCCTGCCCCTGCTCGCCGGCCTGGCGCTGGTGGTGGTGCGTGCCCGCCCACACTGGTGGATCGGTCGGGTGTTCGCCTACGGCCGGCGCAACCGCGAAGTGGTGATCCGCTATGCGGGCTGGTTCGTCACGGTGCTGCTGATCGTGATCGGCGTGCTGCAGATCCTCGGCTGACCGGCGCGGCTCACGCCGTGGGCTATGCGATCTTCTCGCCGCCGCAGACCACGTGGAGCGGTCGCCGCAACGTCGTCAGGTCGGCAGCCGGATCGGCGTCGAGGACCATGAAGTCGGCGCGTGCACCGTGCTCGAGCCCGGACGCTCCCAGCCACTCGCGCGGGGCGGTCGAGGCCGCGGCCAGCGCGTCGAGCGGGCTGAAACCGACACCGACGAGGGCCTCGATCTCGTCGACGATCCGGCCGTGCCCGATGAACCCGCCCGCATCGGTGCCCGCGTAGATCCGCACCCCCGCCTCGCGGGCCCGGGCGAAGACCTCGCCTCGACCGGCGTACAGCGCCCGCATGTTGGCCTGGTACCTCGGGAATCGGTCCGCACCGTCGGCGATCTCCGGGAAGTTCTCCAGCTGAATCAGGGTCGGCACCAACGCGATGTCCTTGCGCACCATCTCGTCGATCAGGTCCTCGCTCAGACCGGTGCCGTGCTCGATCGAGTCGAACCCCGCCCCGATGATGTCGTCGAGCCCGTCCGCTCCGAAGACGTGGGCGGTGATCCGGGCACCGTTCTCGTGCGCGGCGGCGACGGCCGCGTCGAGCTGATCGCGGGTCCACAGCGGAGCCAGATCGCCCACCTCGCGGTCGATCCAGTCGCCGACCAGCTTGACCCATCCGTCTCCGTCGCGGGCCTGACGTGCCACCTCGTCCGCCAGATCGTCCGGGTTCTCGAGTTCCACACCGTAGTCGCGCAGGTAGCGCTTGGGCCGGGCGATGTGCTTGCCCGACCGGATGAAACGGGGCCCGGTCGGGTCGGCGTCGAGCGGATGGGTGTCGAGCGGCGATCCCACCTCGCGGATCAGCAGCGCACCGGCCCGGGCGTCGGCCCTCGCGTACTCGCGCGCCCGGTCGATGGTGACCCCGAGCCCGGGTGCGATGCCGACGTGGTTGTGCGCGTCCACCAGACCCGGGACGATACATCCGCCCCCGGCCTTCTCAGCGCCGGCGACCGGCTCGGTCGAGACGGCTCCGTCGACGACCCAGAAGGTCAGGGCCTCGCCGGTGAACGGATCGGTACCGGTGAATTCGAGCGCTTGAGTCATCACAGGGCCTTTCGCGGCCGAGCCGTTCGCGATTCGGCGACGGCCGGCGACCGCTGACTTCTCGGGAAACCTACTTCTTGGGGAACTTCAGGTCGTTGAGGTCGATGCCCTCCAGACCGGGCGGCAGTTCGTCGAGGCCGGGAGGCATGTTGCTCAGATCCAGACCGGGCGGCAGTCCCATGCCCGGCGGCATGCCGGGCATGCCCGGGAATCCGCCGCGCATCGCCTTGGGCGGCGTGGGTCCGCGACCCTTGCCCTTCCCCTTCTTGCCCTTCTTGCCCTTGCGCGCGTTCTTGCGGCCGCCGCCCATGCCCATCCGGCCCGACATCTGCGACATCATCTTGCGTGCGGCGAAGAACCGGTCGACGAGCTGGTTCACGTCGGTCACCGTGACGCCGGAGCCGTTCGCTATGCGGATCCGTCGGGAGGCGTTGATGATCTTCGGGTTGTCGCGCTCGGCGGGCGTCATGCCCCGGATGATCGCCTGGATCTTGTCGAGCTGCTTGTCGTCGACCTGCGAGAGCGCGTCCTTCATGTCGCCTGCGCCGGGAAGCATGCCCAACAGGTTCCCGATCGGTCCCATCTTGCGGATCATCAGCATCTGCTGCAGGAAGTCCTCCAGCGTCAGCTCGCCCTGGCTGATCTTGGCAGCGGTCTTCTCCGCCTCGGCCTGGTCGAAGTGCTGCTCGGCCTGCTCGATGAGCGAGAGGACGTCGCCCATCCCCAGGATGCGGCTGGCCATGCGGTCCGGATGGAAGACGTCGAAGTCGTCGAGTTTCTCACCGGTCGAGGCGAACATGATCGGCCGTCCGGTGATCTCGCGGACCGAGAGCGCGGCGCCGCCCCGGGCGTCGCCGTCGAGCTTGGTGAGGACCACGCCGGTGAAGTCGACGCCGTCGGCGAAGGCCTGGGCGGTGGTGACCGCGTCCTGGCCGATCATGGCGTCGAGGACGAACAGCACCTCGTCCGGGTCGGTCGCGTCCCGGATGTCGGAGGCCTGCCGCATCAGTTCCGCGTCGATGCCCAGACGGCCCGCGGTGTCGATGATGACCACATCGTGCTGCTTGTCGCGGGCCTCCTGCACGCCGGCCCGTGCGACGGCGACCGGATCGGCCGAGCCGTCGACGCCGAGTTCGCCCTCGCCGCCGACCGAGGTGCCCGGATGCGGCGCGAAGACCGGCACTCCGGCCCGCTCACCGACGATCTGGAGCTGCTGCACGGCGCCGGGGCGCTGTAGGTCACAGGCCACGAGCAGCGGCGTGTGACCCTGCTTGACCAGCCACGCCGACAGCTTGCCCGCGAGGGTCGTCTTACCGGCGCCCTGCAGACCGGCGAGCATGATGACCGTCGGCGGGTTCTTTGCGAGGCGGATGCGCCGCGTCTCGCCGCCCAGGATGCCGACCAGTTCCTCGTTGACGATCTTGACGATCTGTTGAGCCGGATTCAGGGCGCCGGAGACCTCGGCGCCCTTCGCGCGTTCCTTGATGCGGCTGATGAAGGCGCGGACCACGGGCAGCGAGACGTCGGCCTCGAGCAGTGCGAGGCGGATCTCGCGCGCGGTCGCGTCGATGTCCGCGTCGGTCAGCCGTCCCTTGCCGCGCAGGTCCTTCAGAGCACCGGTCAACCGGTCAGAGAGGGATTCGAACATTCCTCCATCCTTCCACGTCCGGGCACGGCGATGTCGCGCGGATCGTGATCGGCTCCGGGCCGGGCCTCACCGCGTGGGCGCGCAGACCGCCAGGACCGCCGCCGCCACCGCGTGGCGCGCCGCCGGTCCGTCGTCCGGGAGGCTGAGGCAGAAGGTGTCGACGGCCGTCGCACCCAGGGTGGAGACCTTCGCCCAGGCGACGTCGGCACGCGCCTTCTCCAGCTCGGCGGCGACGCGCGCGAGAAGGCCTTCGTCGTCGGCCGCGCGCAGTTCCAGCAGCGGACGCCCGTGCGGGCCCGCGAGCCAGCGTGCCCGCGGCGGCGCCGCGGTGCGGCTCACCGGGACCGCGGGTCGGCCGGAGACCCCCGCCTCGGGCAGGCGGGCTGCCGCCCGCGCCGCCAGCTCGGCCACCGGGTCCCGATCGCCGTCGAGCACCGCGGCCAGACGTTGCCGCAGCAGCGGCGCATCGGGCGGACCGCCGAAGGTCGGCATCACCACGAACGAGTCGACGGCGTGCCCGGCATGACCGGCGACCGTCGCCGAGTGCGCGTGCAGGCCCGACAGTGCGAGCACACCGGCCATCTTCGACAGCAGTCCCGGCCGGTCGGGCGCGATCATGGTGACGATCGTCATGTTCGGACCGTCCCCGGGACGCAGGCTCACGTGGAGACCGCCGCGGTCGGCCAGCTCACGCAGGTCCGGCGGGATCGGGTCGGGTGCGGGCACCGGCGCTCCGCCGATGTGCGCGACGACGCGTTCGACCAACCCGGAGATCAGGGTGGCCTTCCACTCCCCCCACACCCCCGGGCCGGTGGCGCGGGAGTCGGCGTCCGAGAGGGCTCCCAGGAGTTCGGCCAGGACCGCGCTCCCGCCGAGCACGTCGGCCACGTGCGCCACGACCTCCGGATCGGCCGGGTCGCGACGCGTCACCACCCGGTGGAGCAGCAGATGGTGGCGGACGAGTTCGGCGAGCAGGCGCCGATCCGGCTCCCACAGGCCCAGACGCCGCCCGATGTGTTCGGCGAGTTCGGCGCCGACGGCGCAGTGGTCGCCGCCGCGCCCCTTGCCGATGTCGTGCAGCAACGCGCCGAGCAGCAGCAGATCGGGACGCGAGACGCTGGTGGTCAGTTCCGCCGCCGCGGCGACCGTCTCGATGAGATGCCGGTCGACGGTCCAGGTGTGAATGCCGTCGCGGGGCGGCAGGTCGCGGACCCGATCCCATTCGGGGAACAGTGCGCCCCACAGTCCGGCCCGGTCGAGGGCCTCGATCGGGCCGGCCATGTCGTGCCCCGACGCCAGCAGCACCAGCAGATCGGCGAGGGCCTCCGACGACCACGGCTCCGGCATCGGCGCACCGTAGGTGGCCAGGCGCTCGAGCGCCGGGCCGTTGATCGGCAGCCGGTTCCGGGCGGCCGCGGCGGCCACCCGCAGCACCAGACCCGGATCCTGGCTGGGAATGGCCGAGCGTGCGAGTACCACCTCGCCGCCCTGTTCGACCACCCCTTCGTCGAGCGGGCGCCGCAATGCCGCGGCGCGGCGCAACCGAGAGAACCCGCGTCGGCTCACGGCGTTCTGGGCGGTGCGCAAACCGGCGTCGACAGCGTACGAGGTGGTCCGTCCGGCATCGCTGATCCGCCGGGAGAGCTCGAAGCGATCGGCGACACCGAGTGCCGCGGCGATGTCGTCGGCATCCTGGGCGCGGATCTGGTCACGTGCCCGGCCGGCGATCCGATGCGCCTCGCCGCGCGCGGCGAGCAGGAAGTCGTAGGCACGCGGCAGCGGCGAACCCTCGGTGCCGGGATCGAGACGGGCGAGCCCGTCGGTCAACTGCGCGAGCGCGAGCGCATTCAGCAACTGGATGTCGCGCAGTCCCCCGCGGCCGTTCTTCAGATCCGGCTCGGCGCGGTGGGCGATGTCGCCGGTGCGCCGCCAGCGGTCTTCCGCGGCTTCGATCACCTGCGGCAACCGCATCCGCGCCTCCGACCGCCAGAGGTTGCGCACCGAGACGGTCATCAACCGGGCGAGGTCCTCGTCGCCGGCGATGAACCGGGAGTCGAGGAGCCCGAGCGCGGCCGTGGCGTCCTCGCGCGTCACCCGCATGGCCTCCGGCACCGATCGCACACTGTGGTCGAGGGAGATTCCCGCGTCCCACAGCGGGTACCAGAGTCCGTCCGCCACCTCCGAGAGTCGTTCGGGGTACCGGTCGTCGTGCACCAGGATCAGGTCGAGGTCGGAGTAGCCGACCATCTCCCGGCGACCCAGGCTGCCGACCGCGACAACGGCGAATCCGCTGCGCTCGACGATCCCGAGCGACCGTGCCCGCTCCACGAGCCAGTCCTCGAACAGTGCGCCGATCGCCTCGCGCTGACGCGCTCCGACCAGGGAATCGTCCTGCAGCAGCACCGATCTCGCCGCACCGAGCGTGGCGCCGGAGGTGGACCCCGGCGCCCGCCCGGCCTCAGATGGCCTCTGGTCCGCGTTCACCGGTCCGCACCCGGATGATCGACTCCACCGGTGTCACCCAGACCTTCCCGTCACCGATCTTCCCGGTGCGGGCCGACTCGACGATCACCTCGGCCACCTGGTCCACTGCCTCATCGTCGACGACGACCTCCACCCGGACCTTCGGGACGAAGTCGACGGCGTACTCGGCGCCGCGGTACACCTCGGTGTGCCCCTTCTGCCGCCCGTAGCCCTGTACCTCGCTGACGGTCATCCCGACGATCCCGATGTGCTCCAGACCGGCTTTGACGTCCTCGAGGGTGAACGGCTTGACGATTGCGGTGATCAGTTTCATGGATAAACCCTTCTCTCCCGATCGAGACTAGTGTCTGCTGAACTCATGCCGGCTCGTACGCACTCTCGGCGTGCTCGGCGCTGTCGATGCCGGTGAACTCCGCCTCCCGGTCCACACGCCAGCCGAGCGGCTTGAGCACCATCGCGATCGCGAAGGTCAGGATTCCGGTGAACACGAGCGCGAACAGGGCGATCGCCGCCTGCACCACCAGCTGTTTGTAGTCATGGCCGTAGAACAGACCCGAGTCCTTGGCGAGGAGACCGATCGCGATCGTGCCCCACAGACCGGCGACGAGGTGCACGCCCACCACGTCCAGCGAGTCGTCGAAGCCGAGCCGGTACTTCAGCCCGATCGCGACGGCCGCGAGCGCACCGGCGACCACACCGAGGAACAACGAGCCGACCGGGGTGAGGGCGCCGCAGGCGGGCGTGACTGCCACCAGTCCGGCGACGACGCCGGAGGCCGCACCGACGCTCGTCGGGTGGCGGTCTCGGATCCATTCCACGGCCAGCCACCCGATCATCGCGGCGGCCGTCGCCGCGGCGGTGTTGATCCACACGAGGCCGGCGGTGGCGTCGGCGGCGAGCTCGGAGCCGGCGTTGAAGCCGAACCAGCCGAACCACAGCAGGGCCGCGCCGAGCATCACGAAGGGAATGTTGTGCGGACGGTACGAGGTGCGGCCGAACCCGCGGCGTTTGCCGACCACCAGCGCCAGCACCAGGCCGGCCATGCCGGCGTTGATGTGGACGACGGTGCCTCCGGCGAAGTCGATGGGCGCGACCTTCGCCACTCCGTCGGCGACGCCGAACAGCCAGGAGGCGATCGAGTCCTTCGCGTTCGACATCAGTCCGCCGCCCCACACCATGTGGGCGAGCGGGAAGTAGACGATGGTCGCGAACAGCACGGTGAACGCCACCCAGGTGGCGAACTTGACGCGTTCGGCGATCGCACCGCTGATGAGCGCGACTGTGATCACGGCGAAGGTCAGTTGGAACGCCATGAAGACGGTCGCCGGAATCTGGGTGCTCCCCCACACCACGAACTGCGTCGCATCGCCGACCGACCTGGTCTGCATCAGTTGGTCCGACCCGAACAGTGAGAACGGATTGGCGAACAGTCCCCCGATGTCGCCGGTGCCGGTCAAGGAGTTCCCGAAGGACATCGAGAATCCCCACAGCACGTAGATCACCGTGACCGTGCCGAGCGCCGCGAACGACATCATCATCATGTTCAGCACGGACTTGGCACGCGAGAGCCCTCCGTAGAAGAACGCCAGCGCGGGTGTCATCAACAGCACGAGCGATGCGCTCACGATCACCCAAGCGGTATTACCCGCATCAACGGTTCCGAACACGTTGTCCGGCAATGCAGTCTGCACTCCTCGCACCTCCTCGCGAGACGTCGCCGATCGACGTCTCGCGATAAGAGTGCAACGCTGGTGTTGCGTGCCGCGTCGCGCAGAAGTTTCGGGGCCGTCAAGGAATCCGCGGAAATGTTTCGCGGGTGTTGCGCGGCGGCCGGGTCACACTTGTCCGCGCAGTACGTGCTTGAGGATCTTTCCGCTGGGATTGCGCGGCAGTGTCTCGACCGTCACCACCTCGCGCGGCAGTTTGTAGCGAGCGAGCTTGTCGGCGAGGAACTCGCGCACCTCGTCGAGCGTCAGTTCGGTCCCGTCGACGGTGACGCACATCGCGACGACCGTCTCGCCCCATTCGGGGTGCGGACGGCCGATCACCGCGACGTCCGCCAGGCGGGGATGCGCGCGCAGCACCTCCTCCACCTCCTGCGAGTGGACGTTCTCGCCCCCGACGATGATCACGTCCTTCAGTCTGTCGACGATGTAGAGGTAGCCGTCCCGGTCCATCCGTGCGACGTCGCCGGTGCGGAACCAGTCGCCGACGAAGCAGTCGGCTGTGGCGGTCTCGTTGTTCAGGTAGCCGATCATCCGGGTGTCGCCGCGCAGCCAGATCTCGCCCGTGTCGCCGGGACCGACGTCGCGTCCGTCGGCGTCGACCAAGCGCAGGTCGACGCCGACCATCGGACCTCGGCCGATCGAGCCGGCCTTCGCCAGTTGCTCGTGGGGATACAGGGCCGTGCCCGCCGGCCCCATCTCGCTCATGCCGTACACCTGGAAGAAGCGGTCGCTGCGGTAGGCCGCCACCAGCCTGCGGGCCGTGGCCTCGCCGAGCGACGCGCCGCCGTACAGCCACTTCGACACGGTCGACAGGTCGTGGTCGGCGAAGTCGAGCGCGCCGGCGTCGGCCAGTTGCACCGGCAGGAGGTATGCGATCGGCGAGCCGAAGAAGGCGGTGATCCGGTAGCGCTCGACGGCGGGCAGCAGTTCGGCCGGATGGAACTCACGCATCAGAACAGTCGTCGCACCGAGGGCGATCATCGTCAGCAGCCAGTCGTTGAGCGGCGCGGCGTGCCAGATGGGCATCGCGAGCAGGAACCGCTCGTCCTGCGTGAACCCCAGGGTGGCCGCGAGCGCCGGCGCCAGGCCGGACAGGGTGCGATGCGTGTGCAGGCAGCCTTTGGGCGAACTGGTGGTCCCCGACGTGTAGAGCACCTGCGCCACCGCGTCGAGGCCCGAGTCGACGGCGCCCGGGACAGGAGCGGCGGCGCGGACCGACTCGTCGAAGTCGGGCAGGCCGTCGTGAGCGCTCTCGGTGGTGAACCACCGGAACCCCGGCGCGCCGGCCGCCGCGGTCTCGGCGAGGGATCCGGAGACGACGCCGACGACCGCGCCGCTGTGCTCGAGCGCGTAGGCCACCTCCGGCGCGGCGAACTTGTGGTTGACCGGAACCAGCGCGGCACCCGCGAACCAGGCGCCGAACGCCGCCACGACGAACCCCGGCGTGTTGTACGTCATGACCGCCACCCGGTCGCCCGGCCCGACACCGGCGCCGATGAGCACCGACGCCGCACGTCGCGCCCGGTCGAGGAGCTCGCTGTACGTGATCTCCTCCTCGCCGTGGACGACGGCGGCTTTGGTCGGATTCAGGCGCGCGCTGCGCTCCAGAGTGGCGGTCAGATGCATCGAGACGCTCTTTCGAAAGACGACGGCCTCGGGAGGCCGGGGAGGGAGGGTGCGGTGGTGTGGACCGTGGGCCGGTCGCGCCGGATTCAGGCGCGGGCGACGATTCCCGCGAGGTCGAGTGCCGAGTCGAGGACGCCGTACATGTGGCCCGGATCGGCGATCCGTCCGGCGACGAATGCGTCGGTCACCGACTCGGGCGCCTGCCGGATGAGGATCGAGCCCTGCAGCGCGATCGCCATCGATTCGGTGAGCCGGCGGGCCACTGCGGGAGCGCCCGCGGGGTCGGCGGACGCCTGCGCGACGAGTTTGCGGGTCTTCTCGACGTGGAGGTCGTACTCGCGATACACCCCGAGTGCGCGCTCGAACTCGTTGTCGACCGCCTCCACGGACATCGGGTCACGCATCATCGCACGCAGGACGTCGAGTGCGATGACATTGCCCGACCCCTCCCAGACCGCCATGACCGGCTGTTCCCGGTACCGGCGCGAGAGCGGGAAACCGTTCTCGCAGTAGCCGTTGCCGCCGAGACATTCGAGCGCCTCGTAGGCGTGGTTGGAGCCGCGTTTGCAGACCCAGTACTTGCCGACGGCGGTCGCGAGCCTGCGGAAGGCCGCGGACTCGTCGGCGTCGTCGTCATAGGCGGCGGCCAGTCGCATCGCGGTCCAGATCGCGGCCTCGGCCTCCACCTGCAGGTCGGCGACGACGGCGGTCATCGCCGGCTGGTCGACGAGCCTCGCGCCGAAGGCCGAGCGGTGGCGCACATGCCACGCCGCCTCGGCCACCGACTGGCGCATGCCCGCGGCGCTGCCGAGCACGCAGTCGAGCCGGGTCTGGTTGACCATCTCGATGATGGTCCGTACGCCCGCGCCCTCGTCGCCGAGGCGCCAGCCGACGGTGCCGTCGAACTCCACCTCGCTCGAGGCGTTCGACTTGTTGCCGAGCTTGTTCTTGAGCCGCTGGACGTTGAAGACGTTGCGGGTGCCGTCGGGCAGCACGCGCGGCACCACGAAGCAGGTGACGCCCGGAGCGGTCTGGGCGAGCACCAGGAAGGCGTCCGACTGCGGTGCCGAGCAGAACCACTTGTGGCCGGTGATCGAGTACATGCCGTCCGACAGCTCCACCGCGCGGGTGGTGTTGGCGCGGACGTCGGAGCCGCCCTGCTTCTCGGTCATCGCCATGCCGAAGATCGCCGAGGTCTTCTGTCCGGAACCGAGGTCGTGCCGGTACTCGCGCGAGAAGACACGCGGAAGCCACTGCTCGGCGAGCTTCTCGTCCACTCGCAGCGACGGGACGACGGCATGCGTCATGCTCACCGGGCAGGCGTGGCCCGGCTCGATCTGCCCGAACTGCATGAACATCGCGGCCCGCGCCACGTGGGCACCCGCGCGCGGCTCCGACCAGCAGCTGGTGTGGGCGCCGTGGGCGATCGCGTCGCCGATGATGCGGTGATAGGCCGGGTGGAACTCGATGTCGTCGATCCGGTTGCCCCAGCGATCGTGGGTGTGCAGTTCGGGGGTGATCGTGTTGGCGAGTTCGGCGTCGCGCTGGAAATCGGCCCGGCCCACCAGGGCGCCTGCCTCGGTGAGCGCATCGGCGGCCCATCCGGCGCCGTAGACGTTCACCGCCTCCACCAGCGCGGTGTGACTGGTGAACTCGTTGACGTCGACGCGGGCGGGCGCCTGATTGAAGACCTCGTGTGTGGCGGGCATGGCGGCGGGCTCCTTCGGTTGATCGATCGGGGTCTGTCGGTTCGGTTCAGACCGGCGCGGTGGCACCCAGCGCCAGAAAGCAGAATCGGCGGATGGTCGCCACCAGCTCGGCCGGGTCGGAGTGCGGAAGCGGTGCCGTGTCCGGGTCGAGCGCTCCGACGAGCGCTTCGGAGATCGCTCCCATCACGGCCGACGCCACGACCGGCGCGTCCTGGTCGACGAACACTCCGGCGGCGACGCCGTCGGCGATGATCCGCTCGCCGAGCTCGCGGTACGACTGCCGGAGATGCAGACGTTCGGCCTCCACCGTCGGTATCACCGGCTCGAAGAGCAGCGACCACGCCAGGCGGCGGCCGCGAAGAGCGCGGTCGGCGAAGACGTCGATGAGCGTGCCCAGCTCCCGGCCGGGATCGCCGCCGACCGCCTCGACCGCGCGACGCACCTGGTCGAACTCGTAGCCGGCGGCGTCCCGGAAGACCTCGGCCAGGAGCGCCTCACGGTTGTCGAAGTACGAGTACACCGATCCGACGCTGACTCCGCTCCCCTCGGCGATCGCCGCGACGGTAGCGCCGGAGAAACCGGAGTCGGCCACGATCCGGCGCGCCGTCGCGAGGATCGAGGCACGTTTGGCCTCCGCACTCCGTCGGGTGGCCGCGGTCGGTCGGTACGCCATCGTCACCTCTCAGCCCGGGCTCAAACTTTGAATCGCGATTCAACTGTTAGAAGAATTGAATCATGATTCAACCGAAGTCACAAGGGGGTCGGAGAACAAGATCGTCCCTGCGACGGACCGGCGAGGGCAATGTGTCCTCGACCGTCCGTCACAGGGACGATCCTGGCGACTCAGTTCGGTACAGACGCCGGTTCGGTACAGACGCCGGTTCGGTACAGACGTCGGTTCGAAAAAGCAGCGCGCTACAGCAGCGCGTCGACGAATGCCTCCGGCTCGAACGGAGCGAGGTCGTCGGCGCCTTCGCCGAGCCCGACCAGCTTCACGGGGACGCCGAGCTCCTCCTGGATGCGGAACACGATGCCGCCCTTGGCGGTGCCGTCGAGTTTGGTGAGCACCACGCCGGTCAGCGAGACCACTTCGGCGAACACCTTGGCCTGCATCAGACCGTTCTGGCCGACCGTGGCGTCCAGGACCAGCAGCACCTCGTCCACCACGGCCTTCTTCTCGACCACTCGCTTGACCTTGCCGAGCTCGTCCATCAGGCCCGCCTTGGTGTGCAGACGGCCCGCGGTGTCGATCAGCACCACGTCCACGCCTTCGGTGATTCCGGTGCTGACGGCGTCGAAGGCGACCGAGGCCGGGTCGGCACCCTCCTTGCCGCGGACGATTCCTGCGCCGACGCGCTCACCCCAGGTCTGCAGTTGGTCGGCCGCGGCGGCACGGAAGGTGTCGGCGGCGCCCAGCAGCACGCGGCGGCCGTCGGCCACCAGCACGCGCGCGAGCTTGCCGGTGGTGGTGGTCTTGCCGACGCCGTTGACCCCGGCCACCAGCACGACCGCCGGTCGGTCCGCATGGGGAAGGGCCCGAACGGAGCGATCGAGTTCGGGATGCAACTGCTCCACGAGGACCCGCTTGAGGGCGGCGCGCGCGTCCTCGGCCGAGCGGACCTTGCCCGTCGCCAGTTCCTCACGGAGCCGTTCGGTGACCGTCGACGTGGCGGCGGTGCCGAGATCGGCCATCACCAGCGTGTCCTCGATCTCCTCCCAGCTGTCCTCGTCCAGATCGCCCGCGCCGAGCAGCCCGAGCACGCTCGCGCCGATCGCACCCTGCGACCGCGACAGGCGCCCGCGCAGGCGGGAAAGCCGTCCCGCGGTCGGCGCGATCTCGTCGAGCGCTGGAGCGGTGTCGACGGGTGCCGGTTCGGCGACAGGTGCGGGTTCGGCCACGGGCTCGGGTTCTGCGACCGGCTCGGGCTCGACGACCTGCTCGGGCTCGACGACCGGTTCCGGTTCGGCCGCCGGCGGTTGTACGACGGTGGTTTCGTCGGTCTCCGGCTCGACCTGAGCGGCAGGCTCGGGCTCGGCGACGGGCTCCGGTGTGGGCGGCGTCGGCGGCTCCGGACGGTCGAGGGTCGCCGATCCCGCCCCGCCCTGGCTGAAGGAGAATCCGGAACCGGCCTTGTAGCCCCCGGAACGATCGACTTGCCGTTGCGATCCGTCGGTGACCTGATCGGTCCCGGCGGCGGGCTCGTCCCGGAGCGAGATCCGGCGGCGGCGATTCAACGCGTAGCCGGCGCCGGCGACCAGGGCGAGGATGACGACGATCGCGATGACGATGCCGACGATGAGTTGGGTGTCCACTGGAGAAGTTGTCCCTTCAGCTCGTGGGAGCGGAGTCGGTTGGTGAAGTCGAAGGATCGGGTGCGGCGGCGGCCGGGGTCACGTCCACCCCGCGCAGTCGTTGGGAGATCACCTGGGTGATCCCGTCGCCCCGCATGCTCACGCCGTAGAGCGCGTCCGCGATCTCCATGGTCGGTTTCTGGTGGGTGATGACGATCAGCTGGGACTTCTCCCGCAGCTGTTCGAACAGGGAGATGAGCCTGCGCAGATTCGCGTCGTCGAGGGCGGCCTCCACCTCGTCCATCACGTAGAAGGGCGAGGGCCGCGCCCGGAAGATCGCGACGAGCATGGCGACGGCGGTCAACGACTTCTCGCCGCCGGAGAGCAACGACAGTCGCTTCACCTTCTTGCCCGGCGGCCGCGCCTCCACGTCCACCCCGGTGGTGAGCATGTCGTCCGGATCGGTCAGGACCAGCCGGCCCTCGCCCCCGGGGAACAGCGTCGCGAAGACCTGGACGAACTCTCGCTCCACGTCGGCGTACGCATCGGTGAAGACTTGGAGGATCCGGGCGTCGACGTCGTCGATGACGTCCATCAGGTCTTTGCGCGCAGCCTTCACGTCCTCCAGCTGCGCCGACAGGAAGTTGTAGCGTTCCTCGAGGGCGGCGAACTCCTCCAGGGCGAGCGGGTTCACGCGGCCGAGTGTCTTGAGGTCCTTCTCCGCCTTGCGCGCACGCATCTCCTGGGTGGCGCGGTCGAACGGCATCGGCGCGGGGGCCACCACTTGTTCGCCGCGAGCCTTGGCGTCCTCGTACTCGCGCACCTCCAGATCCGACGGCGGCATCGGGACATCCGGTCCGTACTCGGCCACCAGGTCGTCCGGCGCGATCGCGAACTGTTCGAGCACCTGCTCCTCGAGCTGTTCGATGCGCAAGGCGGCCTGCGCTCTGGCGAGTTCGTCGCGGTGGACGGCGTCGCGCAGTTTGTTCATCACCGTGCTGAGCTGGTCCACCTGCGCCCGCAGGGCGTCCACCTCGGCCGTGCGCTGGGAACGGATGGCTTCGAGTTCGTCGCGAGCCTGCGCCGCGTCGGTCACGGCCGCGGCCACCGCGTCCGCGAGTCGTTCTCCGGTGTCGGCCACCGCACTCGCCACGCCGGCCGCGTACTTGCGGAGAGCGTCCTGGCGCCGCTGGCGCTCCCGATTGGCCCGCTCGTTGGCCGCCGCGCGACGCAGACTCTCGGCCTTGCCGCGCACCGACGCCAGGCGTTCCTCGGCGGTCCGCAGTGTCAGACGCGTCTCGACCTCGGCGGACCGAGCGGACGCGACTTCCGCCGCGGCGGCATCGCGCATCGCTCTGTCGCCGTCGGCGACCGGCTCTTCGGCTGCACCGTCGACGGCGCGGGCCAGGCGCTCCTCCACCTCGGTGAGCTTCTCGAGATTCTCCGCGCGGCCCTGTTCGACGAAGTTGCGTTGCCGCACGAGCCGGTCGGCCTCATCCCGTGCAGCACGGATGTCCGAACCGAGACGCCCGAGCGACTCGTAGGCCGCCCCGAGGTTCGCGTCGGACTCGTGGAGGGCAGCGAGCGCCCCCTCGGCGTCCTCACGCGCCCGTTCCTGTTCGGCGATGGCCGCGGCCAGCTCCGATTCCAGACGCAGTGCCGTCTCCTCGGCGGCCGCGAGGTCGTGTGTCGCGGTATCGATCGCGGACTGCACCTCGATGGTCGACGGCCGTCGTGCGGATCCGCCCTCCACGCTGGCCGAGGAGATGCGGTCGCCGTCGCGCGTGACGCCGACCACTCCGAGCTCACGGGCCAGGTCCAGCCCGGTCTCGGGATCGTCGACGACGATCGTCTCGGCGAGCAGCACGTCGAGCGCGCCCGCCACCTCGTCGGGTGCGGTGACCAGGTCACGGGCCCACACCGCACCGTCGGGCAGCGACGGCCGACGGTCGGGGTCGACGCCGGGCAGTCCCCCGACGATGAGGGCCGCTCGCCCGCCGTCGCCGCTGCGCAGTTCGCGCAGGGCCCGCACCGCGGCGAGCGCGTCGACCGTCGTGATCGCATCGGCGGCCGGCCCCAGCGCTCCCGCCATGGCGGCTTCGTAGCCCGGCTTCACCGTCAGCAGCTCCGACAGCGGCACGAGGACGCCCTCGGTTCCGCGTTCGATCAGCCAGGCCCCGCCGTCACCGCGTTCCAGACCGACCGAGAGCGCTTCGATCCGCGCGCTGAGCGACGCGATCGATCTGGCGGTCTCGCGCTCACTCTGGCGGAGCCGTTCGACGGTCGCGGAGGCCTCGGCCAGCGCCGCCGCACATCGTTCGTGGTGCTCGTCGAGGCCGCGTTCGGCGTCCTCGAGGATCCTGACCCGCGCCACCTCCTGATCGAGGGCCGCCTGCGCGGTGTCGGCCCGCTCGGCGGCCGCCTCGATCGACGCCGTCAGCCGGGCGGTCTCGGCGTCCACCGACTCCACCTTGGTTCGCAGGTTCGCGGCCTCGCCCTCCAACCGCGCCAGACCCTCGCGGCGGTCGGCGACGGCCTGCACCGCGGCCAGGTGCGCGCGCTCGGCCTCGTTGGCCACCTGCTCGGCGGCCTGCAGCGCGGCGGTCGCGTACTCCAGCCGCTCGGCGGCCTCCTCGACCGCCTCGGTGTGCTCGGCCTCGGTCATCGCAGCGCGTTCGGCCTGCCGTTCCAGTTCCTCGGGATCGGGACCGGAGTTGGCGACGCTCGGCGAGGCCAGGTTCGCCGCGCGTTCACCGGCGAGCCGCAACGTGCCGCCGACCCGCTCCGACAGTGCGCCGAGTTGGTAGAAGACGCGTCCGGCCTCACTCGCCGCGGGCGCCACCTGCGCCAGATGCTCCTGTGCTGCCGACAGCGCCTCCGTGGCGGCGTCCAGCGCGGCCGCCACCTCGTCCTGCTGTCGCCGGACGTCGGCCTCCACGGCGCTGTGCTGCGCCATCTCCTCGCGTCGCTTCACGAGGTCGTCGGCGGCCAGCCGCAAGCGGGCGTCGCGCAGATCGGCCTGGACGGTCGCCGCGCGCCGCGCCACCTCGGCCTGCCGGCCGAGCGGCTTGAGCTGGCGGCGGAGTTCCGTCGTCAGATCGGTGAGACGGTCCAGGTTGGCGGCCATCGCGTCGAGTTTGCGGACCGCCTTCTCCTTGCGGCGACGGTGCTTGAGGACCCCGGCGGCCTCCTCGATGAACGCGCGCCGTTCCTCCGGCCGGGCCTCCAGGATCGCCGCCAGCCGGCCCTGCCCCAGGATGACGTGCATCTCGCGGCCGATGCCCGAATCGGACAGCAGTTCCTGAACGTCCATCAGGCGGCACGAATTGCCGTTGATCTCGTACTCGCCCGCGCCGTCGCGGAACATGCGCCGCGTCACCGACACCTCGGAGTACTCGATCGGCAGCGCGCCGTCCGAGTTGTCGATGGTCAGGGTCACTTCGGCGCGGCCCAGCGGGGCGCGACCGGAGGTCCCGGCGAAAATGACGTCGGCCATCTTTCCGCCGCGCAGGGCCTTGGCCCCCTGCTCCCCCATCACCCAGGTCAGGGCGTCGACGACATTCGACTTGCCCGACCCGTTGGGCCCCACCACACACGTGATGCCGGGCTCGAACCGCAGCGTCGTCGACGACGCGAACGATTTGAACCCTTTCAGGGTGAGGCTCTTCAAGTGCACGACCTGACAGCCTACCCGGATCAGCGCTCGACGAAGCCCGTCAAACCACCGCGTGCCGCCTCGAAGGACTCCACCACCAGATCGACTCGGCCGGGGGTGTCGGACGAGCGCAGCGCGGCCAGCAGTGCCGTCAGCGATTCATGCGGACCTTCGGCGACCACGAGCACCCGACCGTCGGGCTGGTTCGAGGCGTATCCCACCAGACCGAGTTCCAGCGCTCGCGACCGGGTCCACCAGCGGAATCCGACGCCTTGGACTCGCCCGTGCACCCACGCGGTGAGGCGCTGCATCACTCGGTCTCCATGGTGAGCGAGACCTGAGTTCCCGCCTTCAGGGTGCGGCCGACCGTGCAGACCTTGTCGATGGCGCGCTCGACGACCACGAGCAGGCGCTCGGCGGCCTCCGGGTCGAGTTCGGAGAGGTCCACTTCCAGGACCTCGTCCAGCTGCGGGTACCGCTCGTTCTCCCGGTCGGCGTCGCCCGAGACCCGCACGGTGGCGTCGTAGTCGTCGCCCAGTCGGCGCGAGAGCGGCCGGTCCGACGACATCCCCGTGCACGCGGCGAGTGCGATCTTCATGAGTTCACCCGGGGTGAAGACGCCCTCGACGTCCTCCGAGCCGATGAGGACCTGCGCCCCGCGCGAGCTCTGCCCGGTGTACCTCCGGGTTCCGGTCCGCTGGACCCACAGTTCAGTCATGTCGTCGTGCCTTTCATCTGCCGTTCGTGGAGGTGTTCACGTCTCGGTGTTCACGCCTCCCCCGGTCGAACGCCGCCGGCCTCGCAGACCTTCCCGGCCGTCGGCGTTCCAAGACTGTTCAACCTACCGGGTGGCCGGCTCGCCCTGCGGATCGGCTTGAGGACGTCGACGAGAGCGCGTCGCCGAGAACGGTGCGCTGAATCCGCCTCGTTCCGTTCGAGTGATTTGTCAGACCCTGCCGATATCATCGAATGTAAGTTCGAGGCACTCGAAGGGGAGGCGTGAACATGCAGGTGAGGGAGCATTCCGGCTCGTCGGTGGTGGTCGACGACGGGTCGATCGTGATCCGGATCGGATGTCCGGCAGGTTCGACCGACGGGTCCGGTTCGGATGCGGCTGCGGTGTCGCGGGCTGATCGTGCCGCGTTGTTGACCTTCGCAGCGCGGGCTGACTGCTATCAGGGGTTGGTGATGTGGCATCGCTATCAGGCGGTGTACTCGCTGTATCGGGCGAAGCAAGCGGAATTAGAGGCCGACGCGTCGGTCGATGCGTACACGCGGTTGTTTGATCCGCAGTGCCAGATGGCGGCCTCGTATGCGACAGCGGCCGGGGTCCGGCAGTACGCGGGTGAGTTGTTCGTCGATCGGGCGATCGCGTGTTTCGAGCGGATTCCGTCGATCGGCCGACTGATGCGCTACGGGGTTCTCACTCCGGGGTGGTTCGTTCGAGCCGTGGAGCAGACCGCGTTGGTCGACGACGGCGACCTGCTCGCCTTCATTGATGCGGAGATCGCACATCGTCTGGCCGGAATGGGTGGACTGTCGGCGAACCGGGTGGAGTCGACCGTCGCCGCGATCGTGGCCGAGCACGACCCGGACGCCGCGACCCTGACTCGTGAGCAGGTCGCGTCGAGCAAGAAGGTGTCGGTGACGCCGGTCGCCGACGGCGTGTCGGAGATGGTGATCGTCGGCTCCACCGAGGACGCGGCGATCTCCCTCGGGGCGATCAACGCGCTCGCCGACGGCGTGTGCCCGTTCGACCCGCGAACCAAGCAGGCCCGCCGGTCCGACGCCGCTACCGCACTGCTGCAGCAGAGCCAGTTCACCTGCCTGTGCGAGCGGGACGACTGCGTCTCGGAGTTGGCGCCCGCGCAGATCGACGCGCGGCGCGCCCAGGTGATGGTTCACGTCGTGGTGCGCAAGGAGGCGCTCGACGGCGTGTCGCAGCTACCGGCGTACGAGGATGGCGTCGGTCCGATCTCCGCCCGCCACGCCCGGGAGTTGGTGCGTCGTCCCGACGCGGTGATTCGCGAGTTGGATCTGGACACGGTGATCGCCGACTGCATGCGACACGCCGGTCGGTACCGCCCCTCGGCGGCGGTCGACACAGCCGTCCGCGCCCTGTTCGGCACCTGCACCGTCGCCGGCTGCGACCGCCCGGCGTGGAAGTCCGACCTCGATCACGTCGTCGAATTCGACCACCGCGATCCGGGCAACGGCGGGCCGACGTGCGTGTGCAATCTGAATCCGAAGTGCCGTTTCCATCATGGCGTGAAAACCCACGCCGAAGGGTGGGTCGATGATCAGATCGTCGACGCCAACGGCGTCATCTGGACCGAAGTCACCACGCCGGACGGGATGACCGTCCGCCGACAGGCGATGAACCTGTGGCTGCTGCCCGAGCTCGGGCACATTCAGTGCCGGCACGGCGTGTCGTTCGGCATGTCGGACTCGCCCGCGACGCGCCCGGAGAACCGACACGCCGAGAATGAACCGGAACGGCGACTGACCCGCACTCAGGCCAAGCACCGCTACCGCACCCAGAGGCGCGCCGCCAACCGCCGACAGCGGGAAATCGCGACGGTCACCGACGGCGAGCCGCCGTTCTGAGTCCAGCGGCATCGGCGGAGCCGGTCGATCGCCACAGACTCAACCAGCCGTGACCGGCCGCGGGAGCCGTGTCCAGATGCAGACGCAGCACCTCGGTCAGCAACAGTTGCATGAGGTCAGTGACGATTGAATCGTCCCGGGTTTGATGGAGACAGGTTTGACCGGAAGGGACACTTGTTTCGTGCCTCGCCCACCGAAGTACTCACCCGAGTTGCGGGATCGTGCCACACGGATGGCCATCGATGCCCGTAGCGATCCTGCGACCGCGCCGGGTGCGTTGGCGCGGATCGCCAAGCAACTCGATATCCACCCCGAGACCCTGCGGACCTGGGTCCGCCGCGTCGAAGACGGCCAAGCCGAAGCGCCTGGGGTCGAGACAGTTTCAGATATCGAGCGGATCCGCTTGTTGGAGAAGGAAGTTCGAGAGCTGCGTCGGGCGAACGAGAGGGCGGATTCAAGCGGTCAGTGCAAC